>JAQCNG010000229.1 GCA_028275145.1 Halovenus sp.
CGTCGCCAGCGCCGGGGTGGCGTAGCTGTCGGTGAACTCGATCGGTTCACGAAAACCGGCAAACGCGACCCGACCACCGGGTGCGGGCCCGAGCACCACGTCGCTCGTCCGGAGGAGCATCGCCGCCCGACCGACGTGTTCACGCCGGAGAAAGACGGCCGTCTGGTCGACCACCGCGGCGCTTTTTTCATCCTCCTCGCGCAGGAGGTGTGTGAGCGCGTTGCCGACGCGGGCCGCCCTGTTCGAACCAACCTGTGGCTCGTATCGCACGCTGTCTGGCTCCGGAGCCGCCCCGTCGAGGAGGTCACGGAGCCCAGACGCCACCGACCCGTCGTCGGCCGAGTAGTTCACCAGCAGGTCGGCCTCGCCACGCTGGACAGTCACGGCGACGTCCGCGAGCATCGCACGGGAGAGCTGTCGAGCCTCTGTCGGCGAGAGCAGGTCCGGAACAAGCGCCCCGAGCGGGGCGACAGCCCCCGGGGGGTCGGCCAGCAGAACGACCGTCGTCATACCGGTACGCCTGGGCGCGACAGGTTTGCAGTTTGTGTTCCCGGTAGCCAAGCCCCGGCTGCGGGTTAGCACAGGGCAGTCACCGGGTTCGCGCTCGTCACCGTCACCGGACGGGTGGTGCTCACAGCCGCCGAACTCGCCGTGACCGGTGCCCTCGACGGAGTCGGCTGTACGCGGAACGCCGTGGTTCCGGGTGCGCCGTGCTGGTGATAGACGGCCGGCTCGCGAACGAGGGGTCGGGACCCAGAACAGTTATTTGACGGGCACTATTAGATTATGTATGGTGTTTGGCCTGGCGCTCTCGAACTTTCCGTTGCTCCTGATACTCCTCGGTGCGGCCCTGATCGTCGCCGAGGCATTCGCGCCGGGGGCACACTTCTTTGTCGCGGGCGTCGCGCTGTTCATGGCGGGTATCGTCGGCGTCGGTGTGGGGGCGTTGTTTGGCGGTGGCGTGATTCTCCTGCTCGCGATGTCGGTGACGGTGCTGGTTAGTGCATCCGTGACGCTGTACGCCTACCAGCAACTCGATATCTACGGCGGGGTCGACGGCGGGCGGACCAGTGACTCCTCGTCGCTGCGTGGTCAGACCGGCCGGGTCACCGACCGTGTCACCGCGACGGACGGGGAGGTGAAACTCGACAGCGGTGGGTTCAATCCGTACTATCAGGCACGCAGCATGAACAGCGAGATCGAGGAGGGGACCGAGGTGATGGTGGTCGACCCCGGCGGAGGAAACGTGGTCACTGTCGAGTCGATGTCGAACCTGCAAGACGACATCGACCGCGAACTCGAACGCGAGGCCGCCCGTCAGGAGCAGGCCTCGGAGTAACGGACCGACAGTCCAAAGCCGCCCGCCTGCGAGTCACAGGTATGTTCGGGACCAGCGGTGTACGGGGTCCGGTCGGCGAGACGGTCACGGCAGAGCTCGCACTCGAGATCGGACGCGCACTCGGTATCGACACCGAACGGGTCGTCGTCGGCCGGGACGCCCGCGAGAGCGGCCGTGCGATGGTCGACGCGCTCGCGGCCGGGCTCTGTGAGTCAGGGACCGACGTGGTCGATATCGGGCTGGCGGCGACACCGACGCTCGCGCGGGCCGTCGGGTGGATGGACGCCGACGCGGGGGTCGCCGTCACGGCCTCGCACAAC
>JAQCNG010000245.1 GCA_028275145.1 Halovenus sp.
CGATGTCGTCGGGGTCGCCGAGGTCACACGGAACGGCGACGGCGTCGCCGTCGGTCTCCCGCAGGTCGTCGGCCAGCGATTCGAGGTACCCCTCGCTGCGTGCGAGCAGACCGACCGAGAGCCCCTCCGTGGCGAACGTTCGTGCGAGCGATTCACCGAGTCCGGGACCGACACCGGCGATGACTGCTGTACGGGCCATGCTGTGACTGCGAGCGCCGGGCGCATATACGACGGGGTCTGGGCGTACTCTGACCGTCTCACGAGCGCACAGGAACTTTACCAGGCGAGCCCCGTCATGAGGTATGGACCCGCGGACCACCATCACCGAGTACTACGACGCGCTCCGGGCGGGGGACCCGCTCGGCCCGTACTTCGCCGACGAGAGCGCAGACGACCAGTTCGTGAAGTTCGGCATCTCCGAGCGCCTGGCGGGAAGCAACGAGATACGCGAGGGACTCCGGACACAGACCGAGACGACCACCGACTGGGTGGTGGACAGTCAGGCGCTCAGCGTCTGCGAGCGCGACCGGTGTGCCTGGTTCAGCGACCAGGTGGCGATGGCCTGGACCGACACCGACGCGCGGATGCGCTACGAGTTCGACACCCGCTGGAGTGGGACACTCGAGGCCGGCACAGACGGCTGGCAGTTCGTCGGGATGCACGTCAGCACCGCCGACCGACTCTGAGAAACCTGACCGGCCCGGCGAGGCGGTTGCTCAGTTCTCGCGTCGCCGCTCGACACACTCCGCGATGGGGTCGACGAGCTCGTCGGCAACGGCGTAGGGGTTTGTTTCGCGGTCGAGCACCCGCCCGACGAACGAGTCGAGACCGCCCTGACGCGCCAGTTCCGCCGCCACCAGGTCGTTGACGTCCTCGCGCAGCAGACGGCGAATCTCGGCCGCGTAGCGGGTCCGGGCGTTTGCCGCCCGCCCGCCGGTGCTGTCGAGATGATCGGCGTGGTCCGCGAACACCTCGACGAGTTCGTCGACGCCCTCGCCCTCGTTTGCGACCGTCTCGACGATAACGGGGTCCCAGTCCTCGTCGCCCGCTCGCTCGTCTCCGGTGCTGTCGAACGCCTCGACGGCGTCGCTGGCACCGTGGTGGCCGACCGTGTCGGGCACGTCGCCTCCGCCGTGGTGGAGCATCTCACGGAGTTCCTGAACGGTGCGGTCGGACCCGGGCAGGTCGGCCTTGTTGACGACGAACACGTCGCCGATTTCGAGGATGCCCGCTTTCAGCATCTGGACGTCGTCGCCACTCCCCGGCGGGACGAGCACGGTCACGGTGTCGGCGGTTTTGACGATATCGATCTCGTTCTGTCCGGCCCCGACTGTCTCGACGAGGATTCGGTCCTTGCCGAACGCGTCGAGGGCTTTCACCGCGTCGGCGGTTGCGGTCGAGATGCCACCCAGTGTCCCGCGGGCGGACATCGACCGGAAGAACACGTCCATGTCGCCGATGTTCGAGGCCATCCGGATGCGGTCACCGAGGACGGCACCGCCGGTGAACGGCGAGGACGGGTCGATTGCGATGACACCGACAGTGAGGCCCCGGTCGCGGTAGGTCGCGGCGAGTTTGTCGACCAGTGTGGACTTGCCCGACCCCGGTGACCCGGTGACACCGATGACGTCCGCCTCGCCGGTGTGCTGGTGTAACTCGGCGACCAGGTCACGGTACCCCGGGCGGCGGTCCTCGATGTTGGTGATGACCCGGGCGAGCGCTCTGTGGTCGCCATCCAGCAGGTCCTCGACGAGATGGCGCTGGCTCATCGCTCCGGCGCGTTCTCGCGGATGAACTCGATCATCTCGTTCATCGACGCCCCCGGCCCGAATATCTCCGCGACACCCTCGGATTTCAGCGGCGCGCGGTCCTCGTCGGGGATGATACCACCGAGAACGACCAGCGTGTCCTCCAGTGCGCCGTACTCCTGTAGTCCCTCGAGTATCTGGGGGATGAGGGTGTCGTGCGCGCCCGAGAGAATGGAGATACCGAGCACGTCGACATCCTCCTGGACGGTCGCCTGGACAATCTCCTCGGGCGCGCGGTGCAACCCGGAGTAGATCACCTCGAACCCGGCGTCGCGCAGTGCGCGGGAGATGACGTGTGCACCACGGTCGTGACCGTCGAGTCCGACCTTCGCCACGAGACACCGGAGTGTGCGCTGTTCCTGCTCGACGCTCATGACCGCCGGTAACGGCGGTTCGCATATCGATGTTTCGGTCCGCCGTGTCTCTGTGTCCCGACTCCGCGAGAACAGCGTCGCCGACCGGACGCCTACGACTCCACGACAGACCGGGTGAACGACCGGACCGACTGGGTGACCTCGGCGGGATGGGGGAGACCGAGGCGGTAGCGCAGGCGGTCCTGGCGCTTGAACGGGCCGAACACCGACGGCTCCTCCAGCTCCCACACCGTCGCCTCCACGCCGCCCCGGTGTCGGCGGACGATCGCGTTCGCAGCACGGCGGCCCGCCTCGTTTGCCGACTCCATCGACGCCAGGTCGGAGTTCGTGTGGACGTAGTCCGACGCGAGCGTGAGATTCGCGACGTCGACGTCGGCGGGCGGTCGGTTCTTCAGCGACCCGACGGTGTTGATGAGCAGCGGCGACCGGTTCTCGACGCCGTCGTCGGTCTCCACGAGCGCGTCGTCGAGGTGCCAGTCCACGAGCAGGTCGTCGTGGAGGCGCTGTCCGTCGGCGTTCAGGTGGGCTCTCACCTGCGCCCACACCTCGTCGGCAATCTCCGACCGCGTGCAGTTTCGTGCCGGTTTCCCGTACACCACCCCCGGGGTGTCCCAGTCCGACGCGATGACCGAGAGCACACCCTCGATGTCGTCGGGGGCCTCCGCTTCGAAGTCGTAGCCCGACCAGAACTGCCGCTGTGAGATGGCCGTCAGTGCCCACGGCGTGTCGGCGTACACCTGGTGGCCCCGCACCAGTTCGGCGTCCTCGGCGAGGTAGAACTGGATGCCGTTCATCCAGGCCGTATCGAGGTCGGTGACACGGGACAGCGCCGGGTCCGCCCGCCGCAGGTCCGGGCCCAGCATCGACGGCACCACCTCGACGGGGAGCGCGAGGACGAACTCGTCTGCGCGTGCGGTGCCGTCCGGAAGGTGTGCCCCGGTCACGCGCCGACCGTCGAAGGCGAGGCCGGTCACGGGCGTCTCCAGTTCGAACCTGACCCCGCGGGAGTCGAGATACTCCACCCAGGGGTCGAACCACACCTCGCTGGTCGGGCCGTTGAGGATGCGCTCTGTTGGCCGCCGCGGGTCCAGTTGGCCAAAGAGCAACTGGAGAAAGATTGTGCCGACCGTC
>JAQCNG010000250.1 GCA_028275145.1 Halovenus sp.
CAGACTCCCCTCGGGCGCGTCGACGGTCACCGGGTCGTAACAGCCGTGATTGGGCGGAATCTCGGGGTCTGTCACACACCGGAGCACGAAGTACACCGCGCTCGTTGCGACCGACAGCGGCGCGTTCAGGTTGCCCGTCACCTGCGGGGTCGTTCCCTCGAAGTCGACGGTCATCGTCGGCCCGTCGACGGTCACCGCCACCGCCACTGGGATGTCCTCGTCGGTGACGCCGTCACCCTCCACGACGTCGCTGGCGCGGTACGTGCCGTCCGGAATGTCGTCGAGTTCCCGCTCCATGCGTGTCCGGGAGTAGTCGACGACGGCGTCGAAGGCCGCGAGCAGGCGGTCACCGTGGTCGGCGAGCAGTTCCCGCAGGCGCTCGCTGGCGCGCTCGTTCGCGCCACGCTGTGCGCGCAGGTCCGCGCGGCGCTGGTCGGGGTTGCGGACGTTCGCGAGCAACAGTCGCTCGACTGCCTCGTTTTGCTCGCCGCCGTCGACGTACCGGACCGGCGGTATCCGCACCCCCTCGGCGTGTATCTCGCGTGCGCCCGCGGGCATACTGCCCGGCGTCGGCCCCCCGACGTCGGCGTGGTGGGCCCGCGACACCGCGTACGCCACGATTGTTCCCTCGTGGGTAATCGGTGAGACCAGCGTCACGTCGGGCAGGTGTGTGCCGCCCTGGAACGGGTCGTTCAGCAGGAACACGTCGCCCGGTCGCGGGTCGCAGTCGAGCACGGCATCGACCGCCTCCGGCATCGCGCCGAGGTGGACGGGGATGTGCTCGGCCTGTGCGAGCATCCGTCCCTCGCTGTCGAACAGCGCGGTCGAGCAGTCCCGCCGCTCGGTGATGTTCGGGGAGTAGGCCCCCCGGACCAGCACGGTTCCCATCTCCTCGGCGACGCTCTCCAGTTGCGTTCGCAGTATCTCCAGTTCGACCGCATCGAACGCCGGGTGGGTGCTCACGCGTGGCCACCCCTGTCCATGCGGAGTGTGCCGCGGTCGTCGACGGTCACGCCCCAGTCCGGCGGGACGACGGTGGTGCTCTCGGCGCCGGCGACCACCGCCGGCCCGGTGAACTCCGCTCCCGCGGGCAGATTCCGGTCGAACACCGGTGTCTCGCGGAACCTCCCCTCGAAGGAGACGGGGCGACGCTCCACGGGGTCTGTGCTCTCGCCGTCGTGGCCAATCGGTGGTGGTTCGACGGGCACCGTTGCGGTGACCCGGAGCGTGAGCAGGTCGACCGGTTCCTCGAGGCGGTAGCCCCTGTGGCGCTCGTGTGCCCGGTGGAACCGCTCGGCAACGGTGTCGGTGTCGAACTGGTCGGGCACGGCGACGGTGAGTTCGTGGCTCTGACCGGTGTAGCGCAGGTCCGCGTTTCGCTCGATACTCGCACGCGCCGGGTCGCTCGCGGACGCGAGCGCGAGCTCGGTCAGCGTATCGTAGTGGTCGCCGACAGTCGCGGGGTCGGCCGACGACAGGCGGACCCGCTGGGTGCGGGAGACGTCGTGGCGCTCGTCGGCGGCGAGCATCCCGAGCGCCGAGCAGACGCCACTCGCGGCCGGCACGACGACCGTATCGATGCCGAGGCGTCCGGCGAGACCGGCCGCGTGCATCGGGCCGGCACCGCCAAAGGCGACCAGCGCGAACGCCCGCGGGTCGTGACCCCGTTCGAGTGTGACCCCCCGGATGGCGCGAGTCATCGCCGCGTTTGCCACCCGGCGCACACCGCGGGCCGCCGCGACCGGGTCGTCGAGACCCGCTGTGTCGGCGAGGTCCGCGAGTGCGGCCTCGGCGGCGTCGGTGTCGAGGTGGAGGTCCTCGCCGAGCGTCGTCTCGGGACCGAGATAGCCCGCGACCAGCGCCGCGTCGGTGACGGTGGGTTCCTGCCCACCCCTGCCGTAGCAGACCGGTCCGGGGTCCGCGCCCGCCGAGCGGGGGCCGACCCGGAGCGCGCCGCCCGCGTCGACCCAGGCGATCGAACCGCCACCCGCGCCCACCGTCTCGATGTCGACCATCGGAACGTGGACCGGGTGGCCTCCGACCGTCGCCCCGGTCGTCCGCTCGACGGTGCCCGACCGGACGAGTCCGACGTCGCTCGACGTTCCGCCCATGTCGAACGTGACAACACCGCCACAGTCGTCAGGTTCGAACAGGGAACCACCGACGACACCCGCCGCCGGGCCCGAGAGCACCGTCGTGACCGCACGCTCCCGGACAGTTCCGGCGTCCGCGATGCCGCCGTTTGACTGCACGATTGCCGGGTCAACGACGCCGCGCTCACCGACACGGTCGGTCAGCGCGTCCAGATAGCTCCTGATGACGGGTGTCACGGACGCGTCCACGACGGTCGTGGCGGTGCGCTCGTACTCGCGGAACTCCGGGAGGGTCTCGTGGGAGGCCACCACCGGAACGTCGAGCGTTTCGCGGAGTCGCTCGACGACACGGCGCTCGGTCTCGGGGTGTGCGTACGCGTGCAGCAAGGAGACGGCGACGCTCTCGACCGGGTCGACCTGTTCGCCCCGGAGTTTTTCGGTCAGCGCCGCGAGTGCAGCCTCGTCGGGCGCCCGTTCGATACCCCCGGTCGTGGCCCGCTCGTCGAGTTCGTAGCGACGCTCGCTGGGGACGAGCGGGTCGGGGGCGGAGGCGTCGAGGTCGTACAGCGCAGGCCGGTCCTGGCGGCCGATTGCCAGCACGTCCGCGAACCCCTCGGTCGTGACCAGTGCCGTCCGTGCCCCCTCGCCCTCGAGCATGGCGTTCGTGGCGACGGTGGTGCCGTGACGGAACTGTTCGACCTCGGCGGGGTCGATACCGGCCCGCTCGCAGGCGGTTTCGACACCCGCGAGAACCCCCTCGCTCTGGTCGGGCGTCGTCGGCACCTTCGCAGTCGTCACGCGCTCGTCCACGACGAGCACGACGTCGGTGAACGTCCCCCCGACGTCGACCCCGAGTATCGGGTCGCGCTCGCTCATACTCGCCCGAGGGGAGCCAGGTGTTTCAACGCACCGCCTCCCGGGGTCGGGCCGACCGGGTGAGCGGGGTCGGTGTACCCCACCCCCCGTCGGATTTCGGGAGGTTCTTACTCGCAGGAGTGCTGAATGGGGTATGGACGACAGGCTCATCGACGACGACCGACTGTCTGTAGAGCGCATGTCCGTGCTCCCGGGAGAGGGGTTTTTCTATCCGGACTCGCTCCAGCAGCAACAGGCCGAACGCGAGGCAGTCGAGTCGCTCGCGGGCGCGGATGTCGCGGTGGTGGCCGACCCGGACGCGGACGGCCTCGCGTGTGTGTCGCTCGTGCGCGAGGCCCGGGGTGAGGGGGCGCTTGTGCCCGCCAGCCCACACAAGATTGCCGACGCGCTCGCGTGGGTCGGCGAGCACGGGGCCGACACGGAGGTGTACGTCTGTGACCTCTGCCCGGACAGCGAGTCGGACCTGGCGCCGCTCGCGGCGGCCACCGACCAGGCCGACTCGGTGACCTGGTACGACCACCACCAGTGGGACCCCGACCTCGCCACACAGGTCCGCGAGGCGGGTGTCGACCTCGTGGTCGGGGAGTCCGACGAGGTCTGTACCGCCGACGTCGCGCTGTCGGAGCTCGACGCCGAGTTCGAAACCACTCACGAGGAACTGGTGGCGGTCACCCGGGACCACGACCTCTGGTTGCGCGAGGACGACCGCTCCGACGACCTCGCCGACTACGCCCACTGGGCAGACTCCGAGGAGTTCATCGAGACAGTCCGGGAACACGGGGCCGACCTCCCCGACGAGATCCGGGAGATGCTGGCCGAGCGACGCGTCAAGAAGGACCAACTCATCGAGAAGGCAGTCCAGCGGGCCCGTCTACGCGATATCGGGCCGTGGACCGTCGGCGTGACATACGGCAGATGCTCGCAAAACGAGGTGGCACAGGCGCTCCGCGAGCAGGGTGCAGACGCCTCGGTGGTGGTCAAGCCCTCGGGGTCGGCCTCGATTCGCGGGACCGACGCCTTCGAGCGGTGTCACGAGGTGGCCGCACAGGTAAACGGCGGCGGCCACCCGAAGGCCGCCGGTTGCAAGCCCGGTATCTACGACGACATGCTCGACTACGCACACCACTGGAGCACCCGCGGCGCGGTGGCAAAGGAGGCCATCCTCGAGGGGTTCCGTCGTCTCGCAGACGAACGCGAGTAACTGACCCAGAGGGCGGCGCTCCGGTCGTTTTTTGTTCGTACGGAACCGAACTCGTCACAGTGGCGTTACGAGAGACGGACACACGGACCCGCCGACGTCTGCTGGCCAGCATCGGAACGACCCTGGGTGCCGTTGCCCTCGCGGGGTGTACGGGTACCGGTGGTGACTCGGACTCCGCCGGTGGAGACACCGACCCCTCGAACGGGTCCGGCGGTGACTCGGACCCGTCAGACGGAGGGGGTGACGAGTCGGACTGTGCCGGCGGGTCTGTCCACGAGTCCTACGACGAGACGGCAGTCACCGTTACGACGCCGGCGGGTGAGCAACTGGGGTCTGTGACCGCGGCCATCGCGGAGACAACAGAGGCCCAGCGGATCGGGCTGAGCGAGGTTGACTGTCTGCCGCCGGACCGCGGGATGCTGTTCGTCTACGAGCGAAACCAGTCGCTGGGCTTCTGGATGAGAAACATGGAGATCGGTATCGATATCGTCCACATCGACAGCGAGGGTGTCATCACGTCCATCCAGCACGCCGAGGCACCCGCCGCGGACGAGGACGGCACGGAGGAGCGCCACCAGTATCCGGGGACCGGGCAGTTCGTGCTGGAGGTGAACTACAACTGGACGACCGAACACGGCGTCGAGGCTGGCGACATCGTAACCTTCGACCTGTAGCGC
>JAQCNG010000251.1 GCA_028275145.1 Halovenus sp.
GTCGCTCGCGGCGGCGTTCTCGACGGTCGAGCGCAGGAACTCCCGGACGCTGGCCATCGACGTGGACCAGTCCGGGTGTGCGTGTGCCGTCGCAAGTGCCCCCCGAGCGAGTGAGGCGAGTCGCACCCGGTCGTCCCGCAGGGACGCGAGTGCCCCCCGGAGGCCGTCGACGTCACCGGGGTCCACCAGGAGTCCGTTTCGTCCGTCGTCGACGAGTTCGCTCGCGCCGCCGACGGTCGAACCGACGGGGACAACACCGTGCTCCATCGCCTCCAGGTACACCATCCCGAACGACTCGTACCGTGACGGGACCGCGAGGACGTGTGCCCGGTCGAGCAGCGCCGCGAGTTCGTCGTCGGGCACCGGGCCGGGGACCGACAGCCGGTCGTCCAGTCCGTACTCGTTGACGGCCCGCTCGACCCGGTCGACGTAGGCCGGGTCGGCGTCGTGTCGGCCGACGAGCGTCGCCGTCCACGCGCCGCCGAGTCCCGCGAGCGCGTCGACCAGTGTCGTCACCCCCTTGCGCGGGACGAGCGTGCCCAGAAAGAGGAGTCTGAGCGGCCCGTCGTGTGCCCGGCGCTCGGCACGGGCGGGCGCGACGGCCGCCCCCTCCGCCCGCCCGGCGGGGTAGGCGACGGTCGCCGGCAGCGACGCGAGGTCGTCGACCCGCTGTCGGGTGTGTTCGCTCGTACAGAGCGCGGCGTCGACCCGCCTGAGATACGACGCCTCGACGCGCCGGTACACCGGGTGCAGGCGCGTCCGGGAGCCCCCCGAGCGCAGCAGGTGGACCAGACTGACCAGCGCCGTCGGCCGGGTCAACCGGGGGGTGACCTGCCACAGCGACGGGTGACAGAGTTCGTCCTGGAGCAACACGTCGAACGGGCGGTCGAGCCGACGGCGGAGCGACCGGGACAACCCGTCGAACAGCGCCCTGCCGTACGACCGGCGCGGAATCGACACCACCTCCACGTCGTCACCCTGGTTCCGGAGATGCGCCACGAGCTTGCGGTCGTACCGGTACCCGCCCGAGGTCTCCCCGAGGCCGTCGTACACGACGAGCCCGACATGCATACTCACACTGCTGTCCGGTAGCCCACGGTCGCCACGTCGTCCTCGCGGACAGTCACCGCGAGCTCCGTCGCCGTCTCGGGGTCGACGTGGTCGAGTAGTCGCCCGGCGAACGCCCGTCCGAGGTGTTCCGCGCTCGGATTGCGCCCCTCGAACTCGGGCAGGTCGTTGAGCAGTTCGTCCCGGAACGACTCCGCCGTCGCGTCCATCCCCGCGTTCACGTCGTCGATATCGACCAGATAGCTGTACTCGTCGAGTTCGGGCCCACGGAACGTTGCCTCGACGGTGAACGTGTGCGAGTGGCGTTCCCCCTCGGGTCCCGGGTCCGGGACTGTCAGGTAATGCTGGGCAACAAAGGTTCGGGTAACCGCAACGCTGTACATGGGTGTACTACTGTCGCGCAGAACAAAAATGTAGTCCTGTCCAGCCCTGTGCCCGGACAGTTTCGGTCGGCGGCGGGCTCAGCCCCGTGTGACGAGCAGCCAGTCCCGGGCGAACCCGAGCAGGAACGGGACCATCCCGGCGGTGGCGAGCACCCGCGAGAGTGTGGGTTCGAGCGCGGGGACGAGCACGAGCGCGAGCACCAGCATCTGTGCCGCCGCGAGAGATCGCCGGCTCTCCCGCTCCGGCAGGTCGGAGACGGGGTTACCCCGGTACCGCCGGACCGCGAGGCCGGCGACGAACACGTAGCGGGCGAGACCGACCGCGAGATAGAACACCGGGGCGACCCCGAACCGGACCGCGACGACGGAGCCGACCAGCAGCGCGAGCGCGTCGGTCTCGGTGTCGAGACGCGCACCGAACGCGGAGGTGGTGTTGGTCGCCCGCGCGAGCGCCCCGTCGACGGCATCCAGCAGCGTCTCGCCGGCAAACAGGAGCGCGGGGAGCCAGGCCAGCAGGTCACCCGGGCGGCCGGGGACGACGAAACCGGCGAGAACGGCCACGGCGGCCCCACGCACCGCGGTCACGAGCGTCGGGAGCGTGAACGGCTGTGGGCCACGGTCGCTCACCCGCCTGTTCGCACGCCGGAAGACGACAGTTTCGACGACGAGCGCGACCCCGACAGCCGCGAGAAACGGGCCGCCGGCGTCCCAGCGTGTGGCCACCACGCCGGTGAGCAGGGTGGTGACACTCGCGGTGGCGACTGCCGTGACCGCCCAGACCGGACGCCTCCAAGTCGTCGTGTGTCCCATCGTCGTCACGCCTCCCGGAAGAGCAACACGAGGAGTACCCCGAGCAACAGTAGCTGGACTGTCTTGTCGACCGCGGCGAGCGGTGACACGTCGCCGGGACCGGACGGCTCGTTGAACAGGTACCACAGCGCAATCTGGCTCCCGACGTAGGGGACACCGAGCGCAACGACCAGCCGCCGGCGGTACCCCACGAGGAGGAGCCCGATTGCACCCGCGTAGCCGACCGCCGCGAGCGCCGACGCGACGCCGAGCGGTTCGGTGGGTGTCCCGAGCCCCAGCCCGAGATGTACCAGCCCGGTCACGACTGCCAGCGCGATGCCGATCCGGTGAAGCCGTGTGAGTGACGCGGTGTCGATTCCGGGGTCGAACGCTCCCATCACACACTGTTGTCGCCACGCGGTCTTAACTTCGGAGATGTTCCGGGCACGGCAGACGCCCCAGCTCCCGGCTCACTACGGGCGCGGCGGGTGTGCCGGCCCCCGACGCTGCTGTGGTCTGGTCGTCGAAAGACACAACGGTCGACCGGCCGTTCGGTCTACCGTGAGCGTGGTCGGGCGGGACGGGCGACTGCGCGGGGCTCTCGACCGGGTAGCCGCCCGTCTGCGCTGGGTCGGCTACCGGACGTACTTCCGGCTGGTCCGTTACAACTACGAGCAACGGCTCCTCGCGCGCCCGAACTGGACGCCCGCCGGACGGTTCTGGAGCTACGAGTTGCTCAACCGCTACAGGAACAACAGCATGCTCGCGGCCATCGACACGTTCTGTGGCCCGGACGCGGTCGTCTACGACGTCGGCGCGAACGTCGGGATGTACGCCGCGGCGCTCGCGGTGGCGGCCCCCCGCCGTCGCGTCCTCGCGTTCGAACCCGCGCCGACCACCGCCGAGCAACTCCGGGCCAATCTGGCGCGTAACGGCATCGACGACCGGGTCGAGGTCCACGACTACGGTCTCGGCGCGACCGACGACCGGCGACAGTTCCACGTCTCGACGTACCCGGAACTGTCGGGGTTCGACCGCGAGAGCGCGACCCGCTGGGAGGCGACCGTCGCAGAGACGGTCCCCGTCCAGGTCCGGCGACTCGACGACGTGGCCGAGACGGCACCTCCGCCCGATGTCGTCAAACTCGACGTCGAGGGTGCGGGACCCGCCGTGCTGGCCGGCGGCCGGGAGACACTCCACGAGCACAGACCGGCGCTCTTTGTCGAGCCACACGCCGAGCAACTTCCGGACGACCCGACAACGGCGATGCGGACACGCCTCGAGGACCTCGACTACCGGGTCGAGGACCGCGGGGAGTTCTGGCGGTGTCTGCCGGCGCGAACGACCTGACCCGGGGCTACACCGGCCGGGTCCACTCCTCGCGGCTCATTCCCGGGTAGACGATGCCGGCAATCCCCTGCATCATCGCGGTGTAGACGTGGAACGCGATGCAGTCGAATATCTCGAGTATCTCCGCCTCGGAGAGTCCGAGTTCCCGGAGCGCCGCGAGGTCCTCGTCGGTGATGTCGTGGGGGTTCCCGGTTGCCTTCTCGGCGAACCTGAGCAGAACCCGCTCCTCGGGGGAGAAGCCGGTCTCCTCGATACGTAGCGCCATCAGGTCCTCGAGTGCCCCGTCGTCGACGCCGATGTTCTCCAGCGCGGACTCGTGGAAGTACCGGCAGCCCTCGCAGTTCATCGCCGTCGCGACGACCATCGAGAGCTTCGATTTCAGCTCGTAGGGCAGCGAGCCATCGTTGTAGATGTAGTCCATGTGTGCCCACACGCGCTCCAGCAACTCCGGGTCGTTTCCGTACATCAGCCACAGTTTGCTGAGGTCGAGGTCGTCGTCGACATCGCCGCGCTCGCCGCTGAGTTCCTCGTAGAGCGCCGCGGTCTTACCCGTCGCCGCCGCCTCGCTCACCAGCCCGATTGTGTTCTCTCGTGAGTGCTGTCGGCTCTGGTCCTCGGGGGCCATATCCGAACCACGTTGCTCGCACAGTTAATCCCACAGACTCACACGGGAGAGCACAGTCCAGAGCCACCACGTCGCCCAGGACGCGGGCGACCCAGGTGACCGCCTCCATGCCGGGAGCGCGACAGGTCGCGGTCCAGAGCGGCGGCGAAAGGCACAAGCACGCAGTCGACGAACCGACTCGG
>JAQCNG010000256.1 GCA_028275145.1 Halovenus sp.
CGAGAACTGTGTGGAACTGCTCGTCGCTGCCGGGCAGTGACTCCGCGCGTTCCCCGATGTCGTCGGGCAACACGACGCGGAACTCGCCGTTGCCCTCGTAGACTGGCTCGCTCTCGTTGAGCACCTTGCGGTCGATTGCGCGGAGCACCTCCGAGTCGTATCGGCCGTGAAGCTGGTTGTACGCGTTCGAGTACGCTGTCTCGAGTTCGTCGAAGTAGTGGACGTACTTCTCCTCGAACTTCTCGGGGTCGAACTCGGTCATATCTGTGGTCAAGCCCCGCAGACGGCTTAACATCTTCGCAGGAACACCCGCCGGGACTCCGGTGCCGATGGCCGGGTCGGCCCCGACAGCACCGGGCGATACGCGTTCGACCGTCTGCGTGATAGCAGGAGCGCCCGGCGGGCAGACAGCGGTCAGTTCAGGTCGGCGGTGGGTTCGATCCGACAGACGAGAAAGTACGCCAGGACGAGCGTCACCAGCAACACCCCGAGCGCACCGGCGGCGGCGAGCGTGCTCTGGCCGGTATCGAAGTCCTCGACCCTGAAACTGATAACCTCGCGGGCGACGGCGACGATGGCAGCGCCGACGACAATCTGGATGACCGGTTCCTCGCGCACGTACGCGAGCAGGGTGCGGTGGACCTCCACGATGATGAGCAACACGAGCACCGTATCGAGTAGCGCGATGACTTCGGCCGGTTTGGTGAAGTTGCCGCTCACGAGCAGGTCGTACAGCCCCAGCAGGAGGTCGAACACCCCGATTACGAACAACACGAGCAGGAAGTACGTCGCCCCGAGCACCAGCCACTGCATGATGTCCTTTGATGGCTCGGTGATGTCGGTCAGTTCGGGCCGCACGCTCTCACTTTGTGGGCAACTTTTAAGAAAGACACGTCATCGCTCGACGGACCACTGCCGGTCTGTGACCCGCGGGGTCAGCGAGCAACAGACAGCCCACGAATCGAGCGCCGTCTCGCCCTGCCGGTGCTGGGCCGGCCACAGTGGGTGCCGGGCCGTCCGCATCCGGTGGCCGGAGGTTCCGCTACGCGTCGACGTTGCTCCGGGTGCTGTCGAGCAGATTCGTGTGCTCGTCGACGACCAGCGTCAGCTGCTCGCCGTCGCGCTCGACCGACAGCGACAGCCGGAGCGGCTCCTCGGAGCGGACTGTCGGCTCCACAATCGACAGCTCTATTCCCCAGAGCGGCGTCTCGGTGAGGTCGACTCCGTGGTCGTGGTAGAACGCGACGACCGCCGGTTCGTCGAGGAGATACATCCCGACCGGGGAGGCCGAGACCCGGCCACAGCCGCTGCAGGTCGCGACGACGATGTGGCTGGCCTGTGGTGCGTCTAGCACCCTGTACTCGCGCTCGACGTCGTCGAAACAGGCCGGACAGACACCCTCACGGACCAGTTCGAGGTTGTGTTTTGTCCGACGTGTCAGCAGGTCGACTGCCTCCCTGAGCGTGCGTTCCTCGACCGCGTTCGGGGGCAGAGTGTCGTGTGGATACGTGTGATTGTTCTCACAGGCGACCGAGAGAAACCCGTCCTCGTAGCTCACGGCGAGTTCGGTCCCACAGATACC
>JAQCNG010000259.1 GCA_028275145.1 Halovenus sp.
ACACGCTGGTCTGGTTCACCGACATCTCGACGGAGGCCGGTGCGGAGTCGACAATCGGTGAGGGAACGCCGGGTGACCTCGGCACCATCCAGGACGACTACCAGTTCGCCACCTTCACCGCCCTGCTCGGGGCAATGGCGCTCGTGGTCAGCCAGATACTTGACGACCGGGCAAAGGGCGAGGAACTGCTGATCGTCGTGCTCAGCGCGTTCCTGGTGATTGCGACGTTCACCCAGGTGCGGTTCGCGTACTACCTGACGCTGGTCATCGGCGGACTGAACGCCGCGCTCGTCGGGTACATCATGAAGTACGCGGGCACACCCGATGCCGACTCACTGCCGGAGACCTACCAGATACTCACGATACTGGTCGTCGTCATGGTGATGTTCGTTCCCCTGTTGGGTCTGCCGCTGGTCGGGGGTGGCAACACCGCCATCAACCTGGCAGACGACGGCAGCCAACCGGCGGACGTGACGGGGTGGGCCGACAGTCTGGACTGGATGTCTGAGAACACACCGGAGCCCGGGACCTTCGGGAACCCCGACGGCGAGCCGCTGGACTACTACGGGGAGTACGACCGCACCGACAACTTCGACCATCCAAACGGCTCCTACGGGGTTCTCTCGTGGTGGGACTACGGACACTGGATAACCGCGAAAGGAGAGCGGATACCGAACGCGAACCCGTTCCAGCAGAACGTCCGTCCCGCCGCACGATTCCTGCTCGCACAGGACGAGAACACCGCACTCGACATCCTCGGAGAGGGGAGCTTTAGCGACGGGGAGAACGCACAGACCCGCTACGTCATGGTCGACTCGCTGATGGTCGAGTCGGAGACACTGGTCGGTGGAAAGCTGTTTGCCCCGGCGGATTTCCACCCGGAGTTCGAGCGGAGTGACTTCTACCGGCGAATCGTCTCGGACGACGGCTCCGAGGGCATCATCAACAAACAGGCCTACTACGAATCGATGATGGTCCGGTTGTACCACTTCCACGGGAGCGAGGCCGGGCCCGGTGTCGACACGGACACCGACCGGCGGCAGTTCGTCTCGCAGTGGAGCGGCAGAGACGGCGCAGTCGTCGACCAGCTGGACGGTGCGAACCAGAGCACCGTCCGGTTCGTCGACGACCTCTCGGCCGCACAGAACATCACCGAGGACAACCCGAGCGCACAGATCGGCGGTATCGGGGCCAACCCCGCCGAGGAGGTAGACGCACTCAAGCACTTCAGACTCGTCTACGCCGACGAGGTTCCTGCCGTGTCCAGACTCGGCGGCAACGACAGAGCGCTCTCTCAGGCGCGTGACAACGGACTCAGCACCGGACCGGCGATTGCGACGATACGACAGGACCTGTCGCTGTTCCGGAACGCCCAGAACAGCACACTCGAGAACGACCAGTCGCGTCTCGATTCGCTCTACAGAACGACACCCTCGTTCACGAAGACGTTCGAGCAGGTCCCCGGCGCGACAATCGAGGGGTCGCTCCCGGAGAACGCCTCCGGGGGTTCGGCGCTGAACCTCACCGCCGGTGACCAGGTCAGCCTCAGTGTCCCCGTCGACCCGGAGAACGGACAGGAGTTCACCTACTCTCAGACGGTCGCTCTCGACGAGAATCTGGCGTTCAACACGACGGTCCCCTACTCCACGACCGGGTACGACGAGTGGGGCCCCGAGGAGGGGTACACGAACGTGAGCACGCGGGCGAACGGCAGCTACACCGTCCGAACCGGACGCGGGTTCGACACGAACACGAGTGAACTCGTCTCGTACCGCGCCCAGTTCAACGTGACCGAAGGACAGGTGATCGGCGAGGAGGACCCGACTGTCGAGGTGACACTCGAAGAGCAACGGACCGAGTTCAATATCGGCGGTGGTGGCGGAAGCGGGAACAACGGCGGTGACGGCAGCACCGGAGGCGACAGTGGCAACGGCGGTGACGGCAGTAGCGGCGGCGACGGCAGTAGTGGCGGCGACGGTGGCAACGGCGGCGATAGCAGTAGCGGCGATAGCAGTAGCGACGGTGACGACAGTAACGGTGGGAGTGGAGTCGCGTCCAGCACTATCGGCGAAACACTCGGCGGCGTCGTGACGGACACACGACGGACAGTGAGTCCCTGACACGATGGCTCCCCGAGACGAGGAGCAAACAGTCTCCTCGGACAGAGCAGACAGAGGGGTGCTGGCGTACCTGCGGAACCGGCGGGACGCGGTTGCGGTGTATCTAAAGGGGTTCGTCATGGGGAGCGCAGCGACCGTTCCCGGGGTGTCGGGTGGTACGATAGCGCTCATCCTGGGCATCTACGACCGATTTATCCGGGCGCTGACCATGTTCGACGGCCACCTGGCGAAACTCGCAATCGGCCTGCACACCGCCGAGGGGCGTGCGCGGTTCGGAACCGCCGCCCGTGAGCAGGACCTCCCGTTCTTGCTCGTGTTGTTTGGCGGTGTCGTGACCGCCGTACTCACCCTCGCGCGTGTCATCAGCGCCACGCTGGCCGCCGCACCCGGTCCGATGTTCGCGCTGTTTGGCGGTCTCATCGCCGCCTCGGCGCTCGTGCTGTTCGAGCGCCGGTGGTTCACGCGTCTGGGACAGGCCGTCGCCGCCGTTGCGGGATTCACTGTCGCCTTTGTCGTCGCGGGCGCATCCGGAGCGGGGGTGTTCCCGGAGACACTGCCGGTGGTGTTTCTGGCGGCCGCAATCGCCATCTCGGGGATGGTGTTGCCGGGGCTGTCGGGGTCGTTTCTCCTCCTGTTGCTCGGGCAGTACGAGTATCTCACGACCATCGCGGGCCGGTTGACCGACCACGCCGCGTCGCTGGCTTCGGGGACAGTGCCGGAGCAACTGGTCGGTGACGTGGCGGTGGTCGCCACGTTCGGTCTCGGGGCAGTGGTCGGCTTTTTTACGACGGCCCACGGCGTCCGGGCCGCGCTGGAGCGGTACCCCAGTGGGACCTTCGCGTTTCTCGTGAGTCTGATGGTCGGCGCACTCCACTACCCGGTTGTCCGCGTCGCCGAGGAGACAGACCCCGAACCGATCCCGATCGCAGTCGTTGTTCTCGCGGCGCTCGCTGGTGCAGTCCTCGTGTTCCTGTTCGACCATCTCACGGAGGACCTCGAGTACATGAGCGAGGACCTGTTCAGGACCGACGACGACCGGTGACGACACAGCACAGGAGTGGTCCGACAGCACTGTCGGGACCCCCCGGTGGCGTCGCCGCCAGTCGACCGGTCTGTTACTCCTCGCCGGCCTCGAACCGGTGGCCACACTCGGGGCACTCGAGTTCGTCGTGGCGCAGGGCGACGCTGTGTTCGCGGACGTCACGCATCACCTCCGAGATGCGCTCCTCGGCCTCTAACTCCTCCTCGACAGTCAGGTCGACACCCTCGATCTCGAGCAGGAACTTCGCCACCTCGGTTGCCTCGTACATCACGTCGTCGAGTTCGTCGGCGGCAAAGAAGTCGCTCATCGCGCCGTAGAGAAACGTCGCACCGGCCGTGCGGACCTTCTCCTCGAACGAGGCACGCGCCTGGTTGACCGCCTGCGGCGAGTACGTGTCGGTCATAAACGGCACCAGATTGGGGAGGTTCTCGCCGATTTTGGTCATCTCGACGCCGGTCTCTGTCCGGAAGTCGGCACACAGGCGCGCGATGGCCCACTCGCGCGCGGTGATGTAGGTCCGCTCGCGCAGGAACTCGTTTGCCTGGTCGTAGGTGCCACCCTCTATCTTGGAGAACTTGTCGTAGGTCTGTACGTCGGTTGGGACGCTCTCGGTCCCGCCCGCCCCGGGCGGCCCGGCGGAGTCGGCAGTTCCGGAGGTCCCCTCCCCGCTCGGGTCGCCACCTGCTGCCGTTTCGTCGTCGGGGTCGCTGTCGACCTGGTCGTCCGTGTCCTCGGCCATGCTGTGAGGTGTCGTGGCCGGGACAAAAGCGTGTCGAGGGCTTATTTACCCCGGGGCGCAAGAGCAGGTATGCGCATCATGGTCGGCGTGGACGGAACCGAGCGGGCGATGGAGACCCTCTCGGAGTCAGTCGAGCGTGCCCGCGCCTCCGGTGACGACCTGACGGTCGCCGTGTACAGCGGCGCGGACCCCGTCAGTGTCGTCGAAACACAGGTTCGCGACCGGTTGGGCGCTCTCGAGTACGACGCCCCGGTCGACCGACTGGAGGGCCACCCCGGCGGGACGCTCGTGGAACGTGCAGAGCGGGGAGAGTACGACCGCATCGTGCTCCCGGGCGGGACCAGAAGTCCGCTCGGCAAGCTGACCTTCGATAGCACCGTCAAGTTCGTACTGCTGAACGCTCACACCTCTGTAACTCTGATTCGATGACCCGAAACTACCCCGACGAGGCGGTTGGCGGATTCCCGCGACCACCGCGAGAGACGACCGACGACGAGGGCCGTTCCATCGTGGTGGGTCACGCGACAGAACTCGACGCACTGGTCGAACTGTACGTCGATTTCGACCCCGCGGACAGGGCACAGGGCATCCCGCCTGTCGGCGAGGATGCGATCCGCGAGTGGCTCGAACGCATCACCGGGACGGACACGGTGAACATGACTGCCCGTCACGACGGGCGGGTGGTTGGCCACGCGATGCTCGTCGGCGAGGACGAGCACGAACTCGCCATCTTCGTGTTGCAGGCCTACCAGAACGCTGGCATCGGAACGGAGCTTCTGCGAACGACGCTGGGGGCTGCCGCGGCCGACGGCATCGAGCGGGTCTGGCTCGCCGTCGAGCGGTGGAACGACCCCGCAATCGCGCTGTACCGCCGAGTCGGCTTCGAGTCCGTCGACAACCCCGACTTCGAGATGGTGATGACACTCCGTCTCGAAACTGAGGCGTGACCGGCAAACCCGCAGAAAACTGACCCTACAGGTCGATTTCCTCGATAGCTGTCCGCAGTTCCGACCCGGTCAGGTCACCGGCCACAACCACCGTCGTGCCGTCCTCGGTGAACACGCCCGCGGAGGCGTACGGACCCGTCACGAGTCGTACTTCCCGGTCACCGACTGTCTCTGTCTCGACACCGACCGCCGGCAAGCGCCCCAGGTCGACCGCGTCGCTGGACTGCCCGACAACGAGCGTGGACCCGTCGTCGGTGTAGACGGCCGCGCCGAGGTCACCTGCCTCGAATCCCGTTACCGCGGTGAGCGGTGGTGACTCCCCGGAGAGCACTGCTCCGCGCTCGAAACTCCAGTCGTCACCGGGAACGGCCGTCTCGAACGGGACACCCGCCTCGAACGCCTCGGGGCTCTCCGCGGTGGAGAGAGTCAGACTGGCCAGCTCGGTGGCCCCCGGCGGTTCGAACGTGCTGTCTGCCGGCGAGACACCGAATCTCGTCTCCTGTACGTCGACGGTCACCGTGACGCCCGGTGCTGTCGTCTCCTGTTTGAGAATCGTATCCGACTCGGCGTCCGTCCACAGTCGCGTCTCCGACTCGGTATCCGGGTGGGTCAACAGGAGTTTGTTCGCCTCGGTGCCGTCGATGGTCGTCGTCCCGAC
>JAQCNG010000262.1 GCA_028275145.1 Halovenus sp.
GTGTCCCGACTGCTTCGACGCCGAGACCGACGCCTGCGCGTGTCTGGAGGTCGCGCCGGCGTCGGTCGAACAGGAACCAGGCGACTGCGGCAGTCAGACGCCGGTCGAGTAGCGCAAAATACCGGCGATACCGCCGAACGCGTCGAGCAACTGTTCGCCTTTCTCGAAGTCGGTCGAGATGAACTTCGTCTCCGTTCCCCGCTGTCCGGCGATCTCCATCAGGTGTTCGATCGCGTCCTCGCGCGCTTCGACGCTCGCCGCGTCGCCGCACTCGCTGCACTCGTGGTCCGGCGTCGAGTGTCGCGCGTCGATCACCTCGTACTCCTCGTGGCCGTTCGGGCACTCGTAGACGACGACGTCCGAGCGGAGGTCCTCGGAGATGAGCAGCCGGTCGACGGAGCCCATGATCAGGTTCCGGCGGGTCTGCTCGAACCCGTAGGTCGCCTTCTCGCCGGTGTTGAGGTTCTCGAAGAACTCGTCCATGTGGCGTTTGTCTTCGACTATCTCCTGATCGGCGAGCGCCTCGCTTGCGTTGTCGACAAGGTCCTTGAGCCCGGATTCGTCGGTGTAGGCCACGTCGAACTTGCCGAGCACCGTATCCTGGAGCTCGTGGTGGAGGTAGTCGCCGTCGAGGAACTCGTCTTTCGTCGGCGAGGGGCCGCCGACGAGGATGCCGTCGATCTCGTGACGCTCGGGCACGAACAGGTCGTTCGCCATGCCCGCGACCTCCTGGTAGAAATTGTCGATGGCCTCGAGACGGAGACGGGCGAACCGCTGTGCGGACTGACCGCCCTTTTTTTGCTTGCCAGGCACCAGCGAGGTGGCCGATTTGACCGGGTCGACGCGCTTGCCCCGGAGCCAACCGACGTTCGCCTCCCGCCTGTCCAGCACGACCAGCCCGAACAGCCCCTTGTCCGCGAGCATCTCCTCCAGGGGTTCGGTCAGAAACTCCGAGTCACAGTGATACCGGAACGACTGTATCGGTTGGGGCGGACTTTCGAGCACCCGGGTTATCATATCTGACCGACCCCCGCCGCTGTTTATCGCCCCCGAGAACAGCACCATCCCGTTCTCCGGCGGTTTCGTGTCGTAGTACTTCAGACGGTCCTTTATACTCTTCAGCGCGTCCTGCACACTCGTCCGGGTCTGCTTCGACTTTATATTGCTCGCCTCGGAGTGTTCCTGTGTGACGTGTGTCATCACGTCGCTTATCAACCGGTCCGGGGGCACATAGATGGTGACCAACTGCGTCCCGGACCCGCGGTAGTCTTTGAGTTCCTCGATCACCTTCCGGAACTCGTACTTGTGTCTGTCACTGTGTTCCTGTTCGCTCTCGCTCATTATCGAATATTGGCGCGAGTCGGGTAAGAACCTGTTGACACTCTCGTCTGTGCTGTCACACCGGTCACCGCCCCGCCATCATAAACCGCTATACCCGGTCGGATGTCACAGCGTCTGTGAGGGAGGGTCGGACAGCCAGCAGAGACCGAAACTGTTGTTCATGATGCGGCCCAGAGTGAGGTATGGAAGTCAAAATCGAGTACTGTGTGCCGTGTGGCTTTCGGAATCACGCACTCGAGGTACAGGAGGCGGTGTTGAACGGACTGGAGCGGGAACTCGACGCGGTCAGTCTGGTGATGGGTGACCACGGCGTGTTCAGGGTGACCGCAGACGGTGAGACGGTCTACGACAAGGCCGAGGACGGTGACCTCGACGCCGACGACATCGTGCGGGACCTCCGCGAGCAGGTGTAGCGATGCAGGTCGCACTGCTCGGCGGCACCGGCGATATCGGCGAGGGACTCACACTCCGGTTCGGCCGCGACACCGACCACACTGTCGTTGTCGGGTCACGGGACGCCGACCGCGCACGTGACACCGCCGTGGAGTACACCGCAACGCTCGCCGAACGCGGCGCCGACGCCACGGTCGAGGGGGCCGTCAACCCCGAGGCGGCGGCACGTGGTGACGTGGTCGTGCTCGCGGTGCCGGCCTACCATCTGTCCGACACCGTCGAGTCTGTTGCCGACGAACTCGGCAACGCGGTGCTCGTCTCGCCCGCGGTCGGGATGCAACGCGGCGAGGACGGTCTCCACTACAACCCGCCGGGTGTCGGGAGTGTCACCGCGCTCGCCGCACAGGTCGCACCCGACGACGTGCCCGTTGTCGGTGCCTTCCACAACCTCGCTGCCGGCCGACTCGCCGACCTCAACGCCGACCTGGGTTGGGACGTCCCCGTTGTCGGTGACGACCCCGGGGCAAAGGAGACGGTGATCAGCCTCGCGAACGAGATGGAGACCGTTCGTGCACTCGATGCCGGTGGACTCGCCGGTGCCGCCGAGATAGAGGCGCTCACACCGCTGCTGATCAATCTCGCCGCGAACAACGACGGCCTGCACGACCTGGGTGTCTCCTTTCACTGAGCGAGGACAGAGCGACTGCCCGGTCACGCCAGGCCGTACCAGCGTCCGGACAACACCCCCGAGAACTCCGCTCGCCACCGGACAGACAGTCGGTGACACTGCGGCCCGGTTCGACAGACGACGAATATACAATCGACATACACATATAGGAGGTTGTACAACAGAGGCACATGGAGGTCGGGATAGACGGCATCGAGATCTGGACCGGCAAACTGGAACTGGACCTGCCGGGGACGTTCGCCTCGGCAAAGGGCGAGGACCCTGGCAAGTACACCGAGGGGTTAGGGCTGTACACGTCGTCGCTGCCGGACGCGTACGAGGATATCGTCACGATGGCGGCAAACGCCGCCCACAGGCTGCTCCGACGGAAGAACGTACAGCCGGCGGACATCGGTCGTATCGACGTCGCCACGGAGAGTGCGTTCGATAACTCGAAACCGGTTTCGACGTACGTCGCAGGCTGTCTGGACCAGGTGTTCGACGGCGAGTTCCGCCACGCGAACAAGGGCGAGCGGAAGTTCGCCTGTGTGTCGGGTACCCAGGCGCTCGACGACGCACACAACTGGATCCGGGCCAGACGGAACCGTGCCCGGGCGGCGCTGATCATCGCCACGGACACGGCACTGTACGCCCGCGACGACCCCGGCGAGGCCACACAGGGCGGGGGGGCGGTAGCGATGCTCGTCGACGAGGACCCCGACCTGGTGAGTTTCGGAACGCCACAGGGGATCGGCAGTGTCGACGAGACAGACTTTCTCAAGCCGAACCAGCAGTTCCCCAGCGTCGACGGCAAGCGTTCGATGCAGGTGTACCTGGCACGGATGCGCGAGGCCCTGCAGGATTTTGCCCGGAACGGCGGTAACACCCACCCCGAGAACTTTACGCTTGTCCCCTTCCACACGCCGTTTCCCGGGATGGTCCGGAAGGCCGCCGCACTCGGATTCCGCCACTGTGTGCGCGACACGGAGGTTGAGGAACAGCTCGCTGACGAGATCGGTCGCCAACCCCGCCCCGAGGCGTTTGACCAACAGGAGACCTACTTCGAGGCAATAAAGTCCTACACGGAGGAGCTGCGTCACACCAGCACGTACCAGGAGTGGTACGAGCGAACGGTCGAGCCGACGCTGTGTATCTCCCGCGAGGTCGGCAACTGGTACACCGGGTCGGTACACGTCGCCCGGGCGGCCGGTCTGCAGGAGGCGCTCGTGGCCAACCGCAATCTCGCCGGGACCAGCCTGCTTGTGGCCTCCTACGGCAGCGGCGCACAGGCCGAGATCCACGCCGAGACCGTCCAGCCCGGTTGGCGCGAGGAGATCCGCCAGTTGAACATCGACGAACAGCTCGACAGCCGGTACGAGCTCTCCTTCGAGGAGTACGAGGCGATCCACGACGTCCACAACCACGACGAGTCGACCGATATGGAGCCGTTCACCACCCCCCACGGCGAGTTTGTCTTCGACGGCTGGGGCCGCATGGGCGAGCGCGAGTACAGCTATGTCGAGTAGCGAAACACCGCCCCAGGTTTAATTACACCAGCACCGAACTCTGCCGTATGCGCATTGTTACAACAGACACTGTCCCGGAGTCGGAGATAGTCGAGTCGCTCGGAGTTGCCCGCGGAAACACAGTCGAGGCGCGGAACGTCGGTCGCGATATCACGCAGACGCTCCGCAACCTCACCGGCGGCGAACTGAAGGCGTACTCGGAGCTGATGTCGAAGGCCCGCGACGAGGCGCTCGACCGGATGGTCACAGACGCGGAGAGTCTAGGTGCCGACGGCGTCGTCAACGTCCGGTTCGAAACCTCCACCGTCATCGACGGTGGTGCGGAGGTGATCGCCTACGGCACCGCGGTGCGACTGCGAGAGGAAACCCGGTAGCAGTCCGTAGTTGATGACCGAACGGGCAGACCCGTCCAGGGCCGGGTTCAGAGCCGGTCGTCTCGTCGGCGTGGTGACAGCGGTGCTGGTCGTTGTGAGCCTCCTGCGCGTTCAGGGGTCGTTTGTCGGCCGCCTGGAGTCGATAGCCCGATTCACCGGTTTCGGCCTCGATGGCCCCATCTCGGTGTACTTCTACCTGTACGCCGCCGGCGCGGCGCTCGGCCGGTACGCGCTCAGTTACGTCCTCGGCGCACTCATCGGTGTGGTGTACGACTGGCTCGACAGACCCTCGGTCGTCGTGCTCGCGGGTCTGACACTGCTGGTCGGGGTCGCCGACGGTGTCGTCGCGGTGGTGGACACACGAGACACACTCGTCGGTGTCGCCTACGTCCTCGCCTGGCTCCTGTGAACTCACCCCGGGGTCAAGCCCCGGGGCTTCCTGCTTCAACGACGCGCTTTGCACTCACAGCCTCCCGGTGAGGCGTGAGCGTAGGGAGCGCAGTCTGCACAGGCGTTGATTCGGAGCGTCCCGCCCCTAACTGCTTGAGTCCTCTGTAGAGAATATTCTTCGCTGCGTTGAGATCACGGTCTTCTGTATGGCCGCACGCCGGACAGGAGTGTTCGCGTACCCAGATTGGCTTGGCCGTCTCAACACCACACACAGCGCACTCTTTGGTCGTTCCTCCCGGCTTCACCTTTTGGACGTGCGTGCCATGCAGGTCGGCCTTGTACTCCAGCAGCTCGATAAATCGTGACCACGCGGCATCTTGCTTATTTTTCGCGTTCTGGCTGCCCTCTAACATCGGCTTCACCTGCAAGTCTTCAACCGCGACAACATCGTACTCTGTGACAAGCCACGTGGTGAGTTTGTGCTGGTAGTCTCGCACCTTCCGCTTGATAGTCCGTTTCGCTTGGGCCACCTTTCGGCGTTGATTCTCCCAGTTGGCAGAGCGGTGTTCTTTCCGGTCTAGTTTCCGCTGTTCGCGTGCGTAGCGGTCGTACTCATCGGACAGATTGAGCGTATCCACAGACAGATTTTCCGAAGTGTGGATGTAACTCGTGATACCGAGGTCAACGCCCACACAGTCTTCAGGTTCAATCTCGCTGAGTGCCGGTTTCTCAGGCGTGTTTTCCACGGTAGTCACGAGTGAGACGTACCACTCACCGGTTGTCTCTTTCTTGAGGATAATCTCGTCAATGTCCTCTGCTGGTGGAACATCACGGTTTGCACGGATTTTGAACCAGCCAATCTTTTCGAGTCGGAGTCGCACGAATCGGTCGTCGCCCGTGTTGTAATCCACGTTCCAGCGACGAGGTTGATTGTACGACACCGACCGAAATTCGCCGTTGCCTTGCCACTGCAGCCGCCCAACATCGTAGCCTTCATTTCGGCGTTCTTGGAGCGTCTCAAGGTCGCTGTGAATTTGGCTGATAGCCTGTTGTGCGGCGTGTTGCGACGGTTCCGCAAATGTCTGCCAGCGTTCTGCCCATTCTGTGAGTTTGTTATTCTGATCAAACTCGGTAGGGCGTTCGTTATAGTCCGAGTTGTAGTAGTCTCGGACGGCATGGTTGCGGATCTGCCGGAGGATGTCGATTTGGTGCCACGCTTCGCTCGCCACGTCGTCAGGCAGGTACGCACGGAAGCGAAGCGTGTGTTTCATTGTAGTTAGTCAGATTCCTCTTTTTTTCGTTGTTCTTGAATTGCTTTTTGTAACAGCCCACTCGGTGAGAGGTGGGGTTGGTCATCAAGCCACTCCCCATCTTCGTCTGGGACTGTCACCGTATATCGCCTTGACACACGCATAAATACGCACCAGAACTTAATATGTGCTTTGGAACGTGCTAATGTGTCACTGCCGTCGGCTTCAGCCTCGGGGTCAAGCCCCGAGGTCGTCGCCTTGTACCGTGATACAAGACACCGCTCGGATTCTCTAGGCGGGCCTCCTTGGTGTCCTTCCCGCTGCTGGGTGTTTCTGAGGTGATTCGCTCATACTGCTGGTTTACTGGTGATAACACATAGCTGTTGTCTCGGGCGTTAATGCGCATTAACACACTCGTATGAGCGGGCCGTCAAGTAGTCCACCGAAACGGGAGCAACAACCACAGTTTGTGGCGAATATCCTGGAACGGTAGCTCGACGAACAACCCACCTGGCCAGCCAATATCTTCAAATTAGAACCCGAGGGCACCCGGAATGACGTGCCGTGTCGATTCAAGATTTGCGTCAGTCACGTTCGAGAATGGCAACAATATCGGAAAGATCGAAGAGACGGAGGTCATCACGCTCGTCTGCAGCTTCCTCAACGGAGCGTTTGAAACCAGACCGACTGAACAAGGCGAATTCATATGTCGGCTCATCACCTCCCTTGGGTGTCCAGTCGATGTGCTCCATGTCGTCTTCGAGATTCGAAAGCACGTCATAGTACACAGCATCGTCGCGGTCGGCAATCAATTGGCGGACGAGGTCGCTCTTGCCGATCTGGCGGCGCCCATAGATAATGGCGAGCTCTACAGCGTCGCTCTCGTAGAGGGCCTGTAACCGGTCGAGTTCATCAAGACGATTGACGAACTGGTCCATACTCCCAGTCGTGGCGGGGAGAACATACGTGTTTCAAAGTTAGAGGTAGAACTATAATAGTCTGTACTATAATATTCTGAGCTCTAATATAGAAATCCAACGATTCGACGGAGGTCAGAATGCGCCCGTACGGGCGCAGAAAACGCAACCAACAGAGCAGAAAATACCGCCTTGCGTGGTTAATTAGTTGAAGCGAACCAGAAGGTACCCCCGGTTCTGTTGACGCCTGCTGGCGTCCCCGTGGCAAAAACAACACTGGGACACCACACACGGTTGAGGTTAGGGGTAACGGCCACTTGGTATGGCAAGCAGTCCACCAGTCCGAGACCGTGGGACTACCTGCGCCCGAAAGGTCTGGTAGTCCGGTGATTGGACTACAAACCTGAAACTCTCGCCGCTCGGGATTTTTCTGCGTTCACGCGGAGTAGGATGTCAAACGAGTGGATTATTTGTCGAAAGTCCCTGATGTGCTGCAATTTCGACAAGATCTTTATCGGCACAAACGAAGGTAATCTCGGGATTGGGTGTCGGAAGTGATACTGCCGCCGCGAGTTGGAGCGAGTCGAGTGTCCGCAAATCGTCTTCAAGAACAAGATCGAATGCGTTCTCGAACATCTGCTCGTCAACCGGAACGAGAACGAACCGGTCCGTTGCTTCCTCAAAAAAGGAGACAAGAAGCCCATCCCGTTGTGTTTCAGTGATTTCTCCGCGATTGTACTTCCGGCGGAAGGCAGAGGCGATTTCGATCACCGACAGTGATGTCACGACAATCGTTTCTTCCGAGCCGTCAACCAATTGATCTACGGTCTCCGTACCGGCTTCGTCTGCATATCGTTTGACGAGTGCGGAAGTGTCGAAAAACAGCATCAGATTCGCTCATTTCGACCGTCGTCAACGAGTTCGGCCATCGAATCGACACCGGCACGAAGTTCCTCACGTTTGGGGCCACCTTTGTGGGAGTCGACAAACTCATTCATTCGTCGACGGAGCCCCTCGACCCGTGCTGTCCGGAGGACGTGTTGACCGAGGTCTGCTATTTCGTCGTCTGCGTCGCTCATGTACTCCCGTACGTCGTGACCAGTTACAAAGGTTTGGTGCTAGTGCCC
>JAQCNG010000133.1 GCA_028275145.1 Halovenus sp.
AGTGTCGCGTACCCCTGGATTGTGGTCAGTTTGTTGCGGATGTTGTGTCGGAGAAACCGGTTGGTCACCTCGAGTTGTCGCTCCCGTTGCGAGAGACGGGAGATATCTCTCCCTTCGGGAATCAGCAGTTCGACGTGACCCTCCTCGCCGACAACCGGCCGCACCGAGAAGTCGATCACCGCCTCCCGGTTGCTCCCCTGCACGGCGACCTGCTCTCTGAAGAACTCCCCGTCACGGGCCGTCTCGACGGCCTGTCTGGCACTCTGTCGGGCAGCCTCGTTTGTCTGGAACCAGTACGCGTCCCAGATTTTCGTCCCGACGAGTTCGTCACGGTCCTGACCGGCGAACTCGACTGCCGTCTTGTTCACCTCGAGGAGCGTCCCGTCGGGCGACATGAGCCCGGTGAACTGGTAGGTGTTGTCGAAGACCGCCTCGAAGCGACGCTGTCGTTTCTTGCGGTCGGAGATATTTCGCCCGATTCCGGTGAACCCGCGCAGGTCACCGTCGGGGGTCTCCAGTGGTCCGCCGGTGAACTCGAAGGGGACGCGCTCGCCCGCCTTTGTCTCGAATGCCGATTCGAGCGTCACCGAGTTGCGGTTCTCGATTATCTCCTGGAAACTCTCCGTGATAGGGGCAACCTCCTCGGCGGGAACAAAGTCGGTGATGTACATCTCCTCGATTTCGCTGCTGGTGTAACCCGTCTCGGCCTCGAGTTGGTCGTTCCACCTGAGGAGATACCCCTGTGTGTCGAACGTGTACAGCACGTCCGGCAGTGCGTTGAAGATGCTGTTGACGGTCTCCTGTTGCTCCCTGAGACGGCGCTGCTGGGCACGCTGTTCTGTGACCTCGCGGGACGCACCGGCGATTCGCGCGACCGAACCGGCCGGGCCGAAAATCGGTTCCGCCTGGAGCAGTACGCGTCGCTCGAACTCCGCTGTCGGGTCGGCGCGCAACTCGAGTTCGACCGACTCACCGTCCGTGAGGCGGTCGACCGCACGCTCTGCCTGGGGTCGGTCGTCCGGATGGACAGCATCGAGAAACGCCGTTGGGTCGGCACGGAACGCCGCCTCCGGTTGCCCCCAGACCGAGGAGTACGCCGAGTTGACGAAAAGCACCGTCTCCCAACCCGAGGAAACCAGCCACAGGGCGTCGTCGGTTGCCTTCGTCAGTTCCCGAATCTGGGACCCGGAGTCGTGGCGGGGTTCGCTCACCGTGTCGACGAGCCGAGTCGCCACCTGCTCGCCCTGGTCGCTGTCTGGGTTGTTCTCGATGTAGTCTGTCACCCCGGCGGAGATTGCCGCGCTCGCCACTCGCTCGGTTCCACGGTGTGGGTGGAGAACAACCGGAATCTCCGAGTCGAAGTCCCGTATCCGGCGAACAAGTGCGACACCGTCCCCCCCGGGCAGCTGGTACGTGGACAGGACACAGTCGAACACCGCTGCCGTCAGTCGGTCGAGGGCCTCGTCGACGCTGTGGGCCGTCTCGACCACGATATCGGCCGCCCGCGTCAGTTCCGCCGGAGTCGGAGCCATCGGGTCGTCAGCATCGTAAATATACAGCACCCGGACGGAATCTGGCATAACATCGTATTGGGCTGCTTAAATTAACATCCTTCGAATCGCGGACCCCGTCGGGTTTCAACAGTCACAGAACCCGACCGGACCGGACATCCGGAACTGTCGGGACAGCCTGTGTGGGCAGGCCAATCCTCCTCTATCGACCACCCGGATAGCGGTGGGGCCGGGCCGGTTCCGGAGTCCACGACTGGTCGGCGCTCGGTTCGGAGACGCGGTGACAAAAACGTTTAGCCCGAGGCGCTCGCTCGGAGAGATATGAACTGCAAACAGTACGGCCCCGAGGGCGGGCCGGACCTCGTCTGTATCCTGGGGTGGGGCAACCGTCTCCACCACGAAAACGTCCAGTGGTTACTCGACCAGTTCACAGACGAGGGGTACCGCGTCCACGCGTTCGAGATACCCGTTGTCGTCACGGACTTCGAGCGTGAGTACGTCGCACCGGTCGACCGGTACGTCGACGACCTCGGGGAGTACCGGTTGGTCGGGCACAGCGCAGGTGGGCTCGTGGCGGCGTATCTCGACGGGGCACAGACGACGTTCCTGAGCCCGTTCTGGAGGTTCCCGGAGGGGCAGGTCGGCATCGACGACGCGTTGCTGGACCTGGTTTCGCGGGTCCCGGTCGCGAAGCCGATGTTGCCAACTGGGACCGCGAGTCGGAGCGCAATCGGTGAACTCGCGACGGAGCGTGAACTCCGAGAGAGTCCCTCCCGAGCTGCGCCGACGTTCATCCGGGAGGCGCGGCAGGCCCACCGCGACCTGCCACCGATAGACGACGACGCGGTCGTGTTCTGCTCGCTCGCGGACCCGGTCGTCTCGACCCGTGCCATCGGCAGAGCGGTGCCCGCCGAGCGGACCGTCGTCTACGACGGCGGCCACGAACTGTTCGCCTCCCGTTCCCGGGACGAGCATCTCGACACCCTGCTCGCTGTCGTCGACGAGGGGGCAGACGCACTCACAGAGTGAAGACAGAGAATCGTCGTCGGCGAGACGCGGGGACGAGAGCAGCCGCTACGGAGCAAAAAGAAGAGGAAGATTCGGTTCGCGGGCGGTGCAGGTGCGCGGTGGGTCAGGTGTGGGCTGTGGCCGGTCTCACATTGCGCCGCCCATGCCACCCATACCGCCCATGCCGCCGCCCATGCCGCCCATGCCGCCGCCGGGGCCGCCAGGCGCTGCGTCGTCGTCGTCGTCGTCGCCGCTGCCGCCCTTGAGGTCGCCAGCCGCGATGACGTCGTCGATGCGGAGCAGCATCACTGCCGCCTCGGTGGCGCTCTCGATCGCCTGGGTTTTCACGCTGAGGGGCTCGACAGCCTCACCCTCGAGGTCGCCGACCTCGCTCTCCTCGGCGTCGAGGCCAACCGTGTTGTTGCCGGCGTCGTGCTGGCTACGGAGTTCAACCAGCGAGTCGATGGGGTCGAGCCCGGCGTTCTCGGCGAGCGTGCGCGGGACGACATCGATGGCGTCGGCGAACGCCTCGACTGCGAGCTGCTCTCGGCCGCCGACACTGTCGGCGAAGTCACGTAGGCTCAGCGAGAGGGCCGTCTCGGGGGCGCCGCCGCCGGTCAGCACCTTGCCGTCCTGTAGCGTCGAAGCAACGACGCCGAGCGCGTCCTCGATTGCGCGTTCGACCTCGTCAACGACGTGCTCGGTGCCGCCGCGGAGCACGAGCGTGACCGATTTTGCGTCGTCGACGTCCTCGATGAACAGCTTGTCGTCGTCGTCGAGCTGGCGCTCGGCGACGGTGCCCGCGAAGCCGAGGTCGTCTGCGGTGATGTCCTCGATGTTGGAGACCACACGTCCGCCTGTCGCACGCGCGAGTGCCTGAATGTCCGACTTCTTCGCGCGGCGCACGGCGAGAATACCCTCCTCGGCGAGGTAGTGCTGGGCCATGTCGTCGATGCCTTTCTGACAGAGCACGACGTCTGCGCCCGCAGCGACGATAGAGTCGACCATCTCGCGCAGTTGCTCCTCCTCCTGGTCGAGGAACTCCTGGAGCTGGTTGGGGTCGGTGACGTTGACCTCCGTATCCAGCTCTGTCTCGGGGACCTCGATGGCCGTGTCGAGCAGCGCGATATCGGCGTCCTCCTTTATCGGGGGCATGTTGTCGTGGACGCGGTCCTTGCCCACGACGACGCCCTCGATGAGTTCGGACTCGTCGATGCTCCCACCGACGACCGTCTCGACCTGCACGTTGTCCGTGTCGATCTCCTCGTCGGCGACCGAGCGGATTGCCTCCACGACCAGCGCGCCGAGCTGGTCCTTTGCGCTCTCGGCACCCTTGCCGGTCATGGCCGTCCGGGCGACACCCTCCAGCGTCTCGGTGTCGTCGGTGTCGACATCGATGGCAATCTCCTCGAGTGCGTTCTTTGCTTCCTCGGCGGCCTGGCGGTAGCCCTGTGCGAGGATGGTGGCGTGGATGTCCTGGTCCAGCAGGTCCTCGGCCTTCGAGAGGAGTTCACCGGCGATGACGACTGCCGTCGTGGTGCCGTCACCGACCTCGTCCTCCTGGGTCTGGGCGACCTCGACCACCATGTTGGCGGCCGGGTGCTCGATGTCCATCTCGTCGAGAATTGTGACGCCGTCGTTTGTCACGACGACACTGCCCGTCGAGTCCACGAGCATCTTGTCCATTCCCTTTGGACCGAGTGTGGTCCGTACCGATTCTGCAACGGCCTTTCCGGCTGTTACGTTCATCGACTGCGCATCCTTTCCGGAGGTCCGCTGACTCTCCTCGGACAGTACGATGAGCGGCTGATTACCCATTTGCTGAGCCATAGTCATCCTATGATTGAATGGGATTCTATATAAACCTGTCGGTGCCCCCTCGGTAGAGAGGCGCTACTGCCGGCAGAGACATGTTAAATCCTCTCATGCAGCCGGTGTTTATACATACTATTACAGGGGAACCGCGGCAGAGCGGCCACACTCACCGGTACGTGGGCGACTCACCCCCCGACTGTGACCGTGATGGGAGTCCGCGCTCGTACCGATGAGGGGCCGAACGATCGAACAGTTGCGTGCCGGTCTCCTCTCGAGTTGCTCACGAGCCATCGAGCAATCGCGCACCTGTCCGTCTCGGCAGTCCGACATCCTCGACACGGGTTATCACGCTATCGATATCGTACCCGACGCGGTGGAGGTCGACGGTGCCGGCGTCGGGGTCGAGAACGGCGTAGGCGGCGTCCGGGTTCCCGTCTCTGGGTTGGCCGACACTCCCTGGGTTCACCACGAGTCTGTCGTCGATGACCGCCTCGTGCTGGATGTGGGTGTGACCCAGCACGATACCCCTGTGTTCGTCAAGATATGGGCGCATCTCGGGGAAGTTTCTGGGCTTCACGTACGACCCGAGTCTGTCGAGGTCGGGGTGGCTGTGGACGAGACGGTACTCCCCATCGGCGATGGTGGTCCGCTTCGGTCGGGTGGCGAGCCACTCGCGCTGTTGCTCGTCGAGTTCGGATCTGGCGTACTCCAGTCCCGCCATCGCCATCGGGTTTGCGGCGTACCTGTCTGGGGTCTCGACCGTACGGTCGTGGTTCCCCTGCACTGTGACCGATGCGACACTCCGCACCCGTTCGAGACACTCTGCCGGCCACGGGTTGTACCCGACGATATCGCCCGCACAGACAATCCGCTCCACCGGGGGCATATCCTCTAGCACCGCCTCCAGTGCGGGCAGATTGGCGTGAATGTCCGAGATGAGCCCGAGTTGCATATCTTGTGTGTTTGTCGCCACGTCGTTTAAACAACAGGTTCTGCCGGACGGAGTTTCGACTGCCACCGACCCCTGCTCGCTCCGTTAGTGCTCGACGAACTCGAACAGAACACCGCCGGTCGACCCCGGGTGCAGGAACGCCACCTCGTGGCCCCAGGCACCCGGTCGCGGCCCCTCGACCGGGTCGACGCCGCGAGCACGCGCCCGCTCCAGCGCCGCCTCGATGTCGTCTGTCGCAACCGCGAGGTGGTGGATACCCGGGCCGTGCTCGTCGAGGTACCGCGCGATGGTCCCGCCGTCACGCGGTTCCAGCAGTTCGAGGTACCCCCCACCCAGGTCGAGGAAACAGACGAACATCCCGTCGAGGCTCTCCTCGTGGGCGCGCTCACAGCTGAACAGGTCGACGTAAAGCGCTGCGAGCGCGTCGACGTCGACTGTTGCGATACCGGCGTGGTCGAACCGGAGGTCGTGCCTGCCGTCGGTCACACCGCAGCCCCCTGCCGGTACTCGCCGAACACCTCGCGCATCGCGTCACAGATCTCGCCGGTGGTGGCGTAGACTTTCACCGCGTCGATTATGTACGGCATCAGATTCTCCTCGCCCCGTGCGGCCTCCTCGAGCGCGTCGAGTGCGGTCTCGACCGCCCCGGTGTCACGCTCGGCCCGGAGCTCCTCCAGACGCTCGCGCTGGCCCTCCTGTACCGCCTGTGAGACCTCCTCGATGTCGACCTCCTCCTCGTCGTCGACGGTGAACCTGTTGACACCGACGATAACCCGCTCGCCGCTCTCGATCTCCTGCTGGCGCTCGAAGGCGACGTCCTGTATCTGGCGCTGGACCCACCCGGCCTCGATCGCCTTCCGCATCCCGCCGCGGTCGTCGACGGTCGCGATTATCTCCCGCGCCTCGGCCTCGACCTGGTCGGTCAGCGACTCCACGTAGTAACTGCCCGCCAGCGGGTCGACTGTGTCCCCGACACCGGACTCGTGGGCGAGAATCTGCTGGGTTCGCAGCGCCGTCCGGACAGACTCCTCTGTCGGGAGTGAGAGTGCCTCGTCCTTTCCGTTCGTGTGCAGGCTCTGGGTCCCACCGAGCACCGCCGCGAGCGCCTGGTAGGCCACCCTGACGACGTTGTTGTCAACCTGCTGTGCGGTCAGCGTCGACCCCGCGGTCTGGGTGTGGAACTTCAGCTGTCTGGACTTCGGGTTCTCGGCGCCGAACCGCTCTGCCATTATCTCCGCCCACATCCGCCGTGCCGCCCTGAATTTCGCCACCTCCTCGAGGATGTTGTTGTGTGCGGCAAAGAAAAA
>JAQCNG010000263.1 GCA_028275145.1 Halovenus sp.
GTTCTGTCGGATAAGAATACCGAGATTTTATAACCCATCACGCATCATTTGAGGAGTAAGTTCAATGGGAGGGTGTCATGGTTGAGAGAGAGAGGTTGCCACAGAGTCGGCTCGAGGTACCGGAGCGGATAGACGAGCAGTCGTTTTTCACGCTCCCGGATGGGACACCGACGCTGGCGGGACACGCCGACCTGGAGGCGGTGGTGCCAAACGAGGAGAAGGCGGACCTGCAGGAACTGGAGCGGTACTGGGTGAACAAGCCCTTCGCGTTCGTCGTGGTCTACCGGAACGTCGTCCAGCAGGAGGACCGCTACTATCTGGTGGAGCCGTCACTGAGCGACACCGAGCGGGCGCTGACGGATTTTCTCGCCGACAAACTCAAACTCAGCATCGACTACGACGCGGTTGCGCTCGACACCTCACCGACCGACCGCGCGGAGGTGGTGCGCGACGAGACGATCCGGTTGATGCAGCGGTACAACCTGCTGTCGGCCGATTTCGCCAGCCAGCGGGAGGGTATCGGCGGGCGAGTAAAGGGGTGGCTCATCTCGGCGCTGCGCCGGCGGGCCGAGCGGCAGGCCCGCAGTGACGACACCGTCGACCCGGTGCCCGTGGACCGCGACCCCGACAGCGGTGAGCGACAGTCGCTGTCCGACGACCAGGTCGAGACGCTGGTCTACTATCTGGTGCGTGATTTCATCCGCTACGACCGCATCGACGGGCTGAAACACGACGTGAACATCGAGGACATCTCCTGTGACGGCTACAACGAACCCGTGTTCGTCCACCACACGAACTACGGGCAGTTGCTGACCAACATCACGTTCGGCGAGGACGAACTCGACGAGTTCGTCATCGAACTCGCCCAGCGCGCCCGAAAGGGCATCAGCAAGCGCCAGCCAAACGTCGACGCGACCCTGGAGGACGGCTCCCGCGCGCAGTTGACCCTCGGTCGGGAGGTCAGCGACCGCGGGACGAACTTCACCATCCGCCAGTTCAAGGAGGTGCCGTTCACGCCGGTTGACCTCGTTGCCTGGGAGACCTACTCGCTCTCGCAGATGGTGTATCTGTGGCTGGCAGTCGAGAGCGGCAAGAGCATGGTCATCGCCGGCGGGACCGCCTCGGGAAAGACCACGACGCTGAATGCGCTGTCCCTGTTTATCCCATCCGACACCAAACTCGTCTCAATCGAGGACACCCGTGAACTGCTGATGCCCCAGCGCAACTGGGTGCCGACCACCACGCGCGAGGCGTTCCGGTCGGACGACGGCAGCGCAATCGACGAGTTCGAACTGCTCGAGGACGCCCTGCGCAAGCGTCCGGACTACATCATCATGGGCGAGGTTCGCGGCGAGGAGGGGCGGACGCTGTTCCAGGCGATGAACACCGGTCACACCGTCTGCACGACGTTCCACGCGAAGTCCCCGAAGGAGGTCATCCGGCGGTTCACAGAGGAGCCAATCAGCGTCGCGAGTTCCATGTTCGGGGCCGTGGACATCGTCGTGAACCAGGAGTCGACGGCGGTGGACGGCCAGCAGGTGCGGCGGTCGACAGGGGTCGTCGAGATAGACGAGTACGACGCACAGGCCGAGGAGTTCGTCGTCGACCGGACCTACGACTGGGACAGCGTCACCGACGAGATTCGCCCGACCACGACGACCACCACAGACCTGATGGAGGAGGTGCGCCTCGACAACGGCTGGACGCCGGAGCAGTTCCGGCGCGAGTGGCGCCGGCGGGAGGCGCTGCTCGCCTATCTCATCCGCGAGGGGGTCGACACGTACGCGGGTGTGGCCGCGACGATTCAGGCGTACACCCACAGCCCCGACCTCACGATGTCGCTGGTCAGTCGGGACGAACTGGCCGACCGCATCGGCGAACTCACCACTATGCGGACAATCGACATCGACGTCGACGACGAGATCGAGGAACTCGTGCCCCGCCCGACCCCAGGCGACGACCTGCGTGAGGAGGTCGAGTCTGTTCTCGACGGTGCGAGCGACCTGCTCGAGGAGTACGACACCGGACAGCACCGAACCGACACGGACCGGATGAAACGAACACCGGGCGACACGCCAGGAGGTGACAGAAGACAAACCGACACGCCGGGAGGTGACAGAAGACAAACCGACACGCCGGGAGGTGACAGAACGTGGAACAGGACAGCCGAGAACGGCGAGTTCACCGATGCCTGGGAGCGCCCCGACGCCGGGCAGGACAGTGCCGAGCGCGACAGGTCGAGGAGAGATGGGAACGGCGGTGGGGGCGGGTCGAGTGGCGCGGCCGGCGGAGAGGGTGCGACGCCGGACGAACACCCCGGACGGAGCGACGTCGACGGGACCGGGACAGACACCGACCGGCGCGATGAGTCGGACGGAATCACCCGGGTGCCCTCCCCGGAGCCACCGGCCGACCGGGACGGCGAGGAGGACCGGAGGTAACAGCGTATGACGCTCGAACGCCGCGACGACCCGACGCGTGCGACGGGGACGGGGCGGTACGGCGAGGATGTCGCCGAGCAGGTCGACCAGGGCCAGTTCCACCAGCGCGTCGCACTCGTGCTCTCGCAGGTGTTTCACCCGGTGTACAGCTACCTGTTCGCCGGCCGCGGTCACTTTGTTAGCCGACTCGAACTGCGGCTTGCACAGGCGAAGGTGTCGACACCGGTCGAGATATACCTCTCGAACGCGCTCGCGCTCGGGAGTTTCCTCGGTGCGGTCGTCGGCGGTGGGTTTGGCACACTCACACTCGCAGTGCTGGGGCGGCCGGGACTGCCGTCGGCGCTGACGCCCCCGGAGACCGGGTGGGGCGAGGCGGTCGGGGCCGGGCTCTCGGTGCTCGGACACAGCCTCTTTGTCGGGTCGTGGCTGACTCTGTTCGGCGTGCTCGGGTTGCTCACCGGCCTCGCAGTTGCCATCTACTACCCCTCGATGCACATCTACCGGCGCCGGCGCGAGGTCAACCTGGTGTTGCCCGACGTCGTCGGGTTCATGTACTCGCTGTCTGTCGGCGGGATGGACACCCTCGACATCTTCAGCGCCGTCGCCGAGTCCGAGGAGACGTACGGCGAGGCCGCCGTCGAGTTCCAGCAACTCACCCACGAGATCGACTACTTCAACGTGGACTACCAGACTGCCGTCGAGAACGTCGCCCGCACCACCCCGAGCGACGACCTCTCGAAGTTCCTGATAGATATGCTCTCGGTGATAAACAGCGGCGGCGACCTCACAGACTTTCTCGAAACCGAGAAACAACACCAGATAGAGACGCGCCGCCGGAACCAGAAGGACCTGCTCAACACCCTGGAGGTGTTCGGCGAGGTGTACATCTCGCTGACGGTGCTCCCACTGATTCTCATCGTCGTGCTCGTCATCATGGCGCTGCTGGGCGATGCACAGCTGCTCCTGTTGCTGGTGACTGTCTACGTGGTGTTGCCGGCACTGAACGCGATGTACTTTCTCGCGGTGAGCATGACCGTACAGGACGACGTCGGCACGGGCCGTCTCGACCCGGACGACGAGGCAGTCGCGGCCGTCTCCCGGAGAGGGAGTGTCCGCGACCTCGGGGTGGTCGACGCACACGTCCGTGCGCGACCCGGCGAGCAGTTTCTCCACCGCATCCGGGCCGCCGAGTTCCGCCACCGGCTCTCGGAGTTGCTCGCCGACCCGCTCGCCTTCTTCCGGACGTCACCGCAGTACACCCTCGCAGTGACGGTGCCACTCGCGGGCCTGTCACTCGCTGTCTTGCTGGCCCAGGGTGTCGCCGAACCGAGCAGGGCGGCGATGGAACAGCGGAGCCTCAGCCAGTCGTTTGTCTGGCTCGGACTGCCGCTCCTGACGACCGGAATCCCCCTCGCCGTGTTCTACGAGTGGCGGGCACGCACCATCGCTACCGTTACCGACACGCTCACCTCGGACCTGCGGAAACTCGCAAACGCGAACGCCACCGGCCAGCCACTGCTCGAGTCTATCCGCATCACCGGCGAGGACAACGACACCCGTCTCGGGCAGGAACTCACGAGGATGTACAAGCGGGTGACCTTCGGCAGTTCACTCGGGACCGTGCTGATCGAGTTCAACAACAGGTATCGCATTCCGCGGCTCGCCCGGTCGGTCACGCTCGTCGAGAGAGCCCAGGAGACGAGCGACCAGATCACCGACGTGCTGACGACGGCGGCCGACCTCTCGGAGATAGAGGACGACCTCGAACGCGAGAAACGAACCCGGACCCGGATGCAGGTGGTCGTCATCGGTATCAGCTTCGTCGTGTTCGTCGCGGTGTTGCTGATGCTCGAGGAGTTTTTCATCGAGACTATCGTCGACGTGATGGGCGAGAGCGAGGACACCGAGGTGGTCAACATCGGTTCGCTGGAGCCGTCCCTGCTCTCGATGCTGTACCTGCACGCGGCGCTCATCCAGGGCTGCTGTGCGGGGCTCATCTGTGGCTACGTCCAGACCGGGCAGGCCTACACCGGGCTGAAATACGCTATCGGCTTCGTCGGGTTCACCTTCCTCGCCTGGGCAACCGTCGGTGTCCTGTTCTGACCATGACCGGCATCGACTCCGCCGAGACGGCCGGCCGCGTCGAGGGCTCCGGGACACCCAGCGGGTCCAGCGAGCAGGCCGGACCCGGAGCGACACGCACCGACCGGGGGCAGGCCGAGCAGATAGACTTCCTCAACGGCATAGTGATTCTGCTCTTCGGGGTCGGGCTCTTTTTTGCCGGCGGGAGCGTCCTGTTGAGCATCGGTGTGGATTCGAGTCCGGACCGTGAGGGTGCGGCGCTGAACGCCGACCAGCGACTCGTCGAGGACCTGCTGGTCGGTGATATCGAGGACACACAACTCGACCGGGACTGTGTCGACGCCTACTTCCGGATGAACGCGAGTGGTGTCTGCACCCGCGCGAGCGGCGTCGTCGACGGCTCCGGTGACGAACAGCGGTGGCTCAGACACTCGCTCGGACTGGAGACGAAACTGGGGGTGAACGTCACCGTGGTCGACAACGGGAGCGTCGTCACCAGTAACGGGACCGCCTACAGCCTCGGCCCGTCACCGCCGCCCGACGTGGCGGTGTTCGAGTCGAACCGCTTCGTCACGTTCGGCGATGGCGAGTACCACACAGTCTTCGTGAGGGTGTGGTGACGATGTCGGACAGCTGTTGCTCACCACAGACTGGCGGGCGGACCGGAGACAACGGGAGCGGGCGCACCCTGCGGAGCGACAGCCGCGGTGTGCAGTGGACGCTGGAGGCGTTTCTGGCAGTGATGCTGTTGCTCTCGGCGCTGGTGGTGGTCGCCGCGGTGCTCCCGGTCGGGACCCAGCAGGCCGAGGCAGAGCTCGCGGCAACCCAACTCCAGCAGGCCGGCGACGACGTGCTGCGTCTCGCCGGGGCCGAGGGGAACCTCACAGCGGCCCTGCTGTACTGGAACACGACCGACGACGCGTTCGTCGGCGCGGAAACCGACATCGCCGGGGGGCCTCACTACGTCACCGCCGACAGCGGCGGTGGCCACCCACTCGCAGACCTGCTCGCGGACACACTGGGTGAGCGACCAGTCGCCTACAACATCCACATCGAACACGAGACCCGCGGGGGCGGGGGGAGCGTCACCGAGCGGCGACCGGTGCTCTACCAGGGGCCACCCGGTGGCGACAGCGTGACCGCATCGGCCACCGTGTTACTGTTCGAGGACGACGTGCCCGCGGCGAGCGCCGGGGACTGCACGCTCGCGGAGCTCGACAACGGGAGCGCCTGTGGCTCTGAATCGTTCTACGCGCCGAACGTCGACCCAACGTCGAACCGGTACAACACTGTGCAGATACAGATCGAACTCTGGAGGGCCTGAGACGATGCGAACAGAGACACAGACAACAGATTGCACAGACGCGTCGGACGGTCCACACCTGGCGAGACTCCGGGCGGTCACCGGGGGCTTCAGAGCTTCCGAGCGCGGTGTCTCGCACGTGGTCGGGGTGGTGCTCGTTCTCGCCATCGTGCTGGCGGGTGTGGTTTCCATCGTGGGGTTCGGCGTCACGGGGCTCTCGGACAGCACCACCGACGTGTCGGACACCGCCGTCGAGCGGGACCTCACGGGGTTCGCACGGGCGGTCGACAGCGCGGCGGTCCACAGCGACAGCGCCGCCGGCACAACGACCGTGGAGATGTCGGTGGCAGAGATGGCAGAGAGCGACGCGTCGCTGGCAGTCGATGGGGACGCTGGCAGGCTGTCGCTGACCCTGGAAAACGGGAGCAGCCAACAGGAGCTGGTGAACACGTCGCTGGGTCTCGTCGAGTACCGCAACCCCCGCAGCGAGAGCCGCATCGCCTACCAGTCGGGGCTGGTCCTCTCGGCGCCCGACGCGCGTGCGACGCCGGCGGTTATCCGGGCGAACGACATCTCCCACCGGAGGGCCGGGAACGCCGAATCGCTCACGCTGCACGTCCTCCGACTGACCGGAACGGTGTGGGTCGACCGGCAGCTCGAACTGTCTGCCGGGGCAACCGACGACCTGTCCCCCGAGGTGCTCGTCGGAGACGGGGCACCACAGACCGACCTGGTGTTGCGCGTCGACTCGACGTACAGCGAGGGGTGGGAACTCGCACTCCGGGACGCGCTCCCGGCCGACCGGACCGAGTTCAGCCACAGCGGAACCGAACTCGAGGTTGTCTACGAGGTTCCCGACGAGGGGCTGTTTCTGCACGCCTACCGCCACGAGGTGACCGTCGGTGGGCAGTAACCGGTACTCCCTGCCGGCGGTCGGCGATAGCAGAGGTTAGGTTCTACTGGTCTGGCCGGACCGCCTCGGTTCCGGCGCCGGACGTGGCTATTACTCCTCGGAGAGTCGGGTCGAGAGTCGGTCGAACCTCTCCTGGAGCGACTCCTCGCGCTCGCGGGTCGCGGGGCCGTCGGCCATCGAGACGAGTTCCCCGTCGCGAAACGTCAGCGACAGTCGTCGGCCGTCCCGGGTCTGGTCGGGCCGGTCCTCCCCCGGCGGGTCCTCGCCGGGCAGGTCCTCGACCGGCACGGTTGCCTGTTCGACCACCTCCCCGCCGTCCTCGACCAGAATAACTGCCGTGGTGTCGTCGACGACCCTGTCGACAGTGCCGGCGAACGTTCCGTCCATCATCAGGTCATACGTGCCGGATACACATCAATCCCCCCGGCGAGTGCCGTTCGCCCGACACGGCCACCGCCGTGTTTCTCCGCCAGCAGGTCCATCGGGTCTGTCGAGAACGACTCGGCAGGTGTGACCTCGACAGCGGTGCCGTCTGTCGTCACGACCACGTCACCGTGGACGCCGGTCCAGTAGGTTTCGACACCACGTCCGGCGAGTCGCTCCAGCACCTCGTCGTGCGGGTGGCCGAACTGGCTGTCGTAGCCGCTCGATATCACGGCCACCTGGGGGTCGACCGCGTCGACGAACGCCGGCGTCGAGGATGTCGAGGAGCCGTGGTGACCGGCCTGGTAGACGTCGACGTCGAGTTCGTCGGCCCACTCGGCGACCAGCCGTGTCTCGGCGGTCTGCTCGGCGTCGCCGGTCAGCAGATACCGGACGTCGCCGAACTCGACGGCGAGCGCGATGGAGTTGCGGTGGAACCCACCGGCGCTGTCGGCCGGCGGGTTGAGCACGAGCGCCTCGACGGCCCCGGAGTCGAGAGGGAGTTCGTCGCCCTCCTCGACGAGAAGCAGTTCGTGGCCGTACGCGTCGACGGCATCGAGATACCGCTCGTAGGTCAGCGTGTCGTGGGGCTGGCCGGCGTCGTAAACTGCGCCGATACCGTTGTGCTCCTCCTCGAAGTGCTCGATGACCGCCGCGTGGCCCCCGATGTGGTCGGCGTGGGGGTGGGTCGCGACGAGATGGTCGATCCGGTCGACACCGAGCGTCTCGAGGTAGTCGATCACCGCCTCGCCGTCGTCCCGCCAGTCGCCCGTGTCGACGAGCACCGTCTCACCCCCGGGCGTGACCAGCAGCGTCGAATCCGCCTGTCCAACGTCGATATGATGGACCGCGAGGCTGCCGGCCGGGTTCTCACCTGCACCATCTCCCGGCACCGGGTCCGTATCGTCGGTCTGCCGGGTGTCGTCACCGCCGGTCGGTTCGCCCCCGATATCGTCTGCCGTGTCGTCGCCGGAGAGACCGGCACACCCGGAGAGCACGACCAGCACCACGACCACCCCGAGCAGTACCCAGCGTCGCATTACCCGGGATTCACCCGCCAGTGGTAAGGGGTTTCCGAACCTCACGCCGCGTCTGTGCGGCCGACTCGGGGAGTGGGCACCGGCGAATCGCGCCGCCCACCGGGTTACCCCGTCTTGTAGACGCCGCGTGCGTCGGCGAGGTGGACGTCGTCGTCGGCCGCGTACACCTCGACGTCGACGGTGCCGACGTCACCCCCGAGTCGGGTGACGTCAGCCTCCGCGTAGAGGTCACCGGTGCCGGCCTCGAGGTAGTCGATACGCATGTCGACTGTCGGGACCGGTTGGTCGACCAGCGAGACCAGCGCCGCGCCGCCGACGGTGTCGGCCAGCGTGAACGTCACACCGCCGTGGGCCATCACCCGGTCCTCGTTCCAGGAGAGTTCCGGGCGCATCTCCAGGCGGCCCGCGGCGTGGCCGTCGGCCACCTCTGTTATCTCCACGCCGAGCATCTCCGCGAACGGCATGTTCTGGAAGAACGCCTCGGTGTCCATGCTCTGCGTTCTCCGGCCCGCCGAATAACGATACCGGTACCCACTGTCGCCGGCCTCGGAGTGAACTACCGGCATCGACCGCTCCGCCCCAGGTTCTGTGCCGGTCGAGTCGGACACTAAACAGCAGGGTGTACCATGCCAAAATATGACACAATCGGGGGTGCTACAGCCAGGCAGTGGATGTCCGGCGGAGGACAGACAGGGAGTTGACAATGGGAGACAGTTCAAGCACATCCGATTCGACCGAGGAACAGGCAGACACCCCCCGTCTGTCGACCGAGGGCGGGGACAGAGAGCACGACGACACGGAGCGGTCTCACCTGCACGCGCTGTTCGTGGACGTGACCGGCGTCGAGAAGTGCATCGACAGACAGCGGGAGACGGGGATGTCGCGATACGTGGACCCCGATACCACCTCTGTCTCGTCGGCGGCAACCGCGGTTGCGGACGACGACGGACTCACCGACACAATCGACGAGTTACAGTCGGCCGACGAGATGCGATAGGCAGGGTGCGGGCCGGCACGGCCCGAAACAGACAACCAGGTGCGAGAGCACCGAGAGCGGTCAGTCCGCCGGCCCGGCAGCGGGCCGGTCGATGTCCACGTCGAGCGCGCTGGCGAGGTCGTACTCGTTGCCGGTCAGGAGGTAGAGCACGTCCTCGACGGGTTCGATCACCTCCGGAACCTCGCGCAACACGAGCCAGAGAACGAGAATCATCGCCACCACGGACACGCTCTGTGCGAGGATGCGGTCGGCCCAGATGTACGACACCTGGAGCTCGTTCTCGAGACCGAACAGCATCATCGTCGCGTCGGGGAGCACCTGCAGGTACTGGCGGCCGAAACTCACCCCGATGAACACGTTCCGGACGATGTTGAGCACGTAGATGATGGGGACGGCAACCGCCAGTGCGCGGAGTTTGCGCTGCCAGGGGGCCCGAACCGCCGCGACGAGCCCGATTATCACCGCCATGCTCCCGATACCGGTACAGGCAAGAACGATGGTGTAGGTGATCCCCTCGGGGGCCTCCTGGAGAAAGACGAACGTGTTCTCCAGAGGGGGTTTCTCGATGGTGAGTTCACGGTCGACACCGGCCTCCGAGAGCCGGGTCACCACCGCCGGGTCGTAACCGACCAGCCCCATCGCCCACGCGGTGTGGTCGGTCACAATCAGGATGAGCCGGTCCCGGAGCGGTTCGAGTGTCACGAACGGGGCGTACACCACCCCCATCAGGGCCACCGCGCGCGAGAGTGTGAAAAGCGAGTCCCGCCCCTCGTAGAGCGTCTTCGCGACGAGCACCGAGAGCGGGGCCGCTACCACCGCCCCGACACCGCGGATGACGCTCTGGTCGATGGCGAACCAGGGGTAGATGAGCACCAGCCAGAACAGCGCAAACACCAGCCAGCCGCCGACCTGCACCGCTCTGGCGTACTCCCGGTCGCGGTACTCGAGAGCGGCCCCGGCCAGAAAGAGACCGAGCACGAGCCAGCCAAGCGGGTCCGCGTACCCGCCCAGACTGGCGAGCGCGTCGACGAGGCCTCCAAACATACTGCTCGGCGGTAAGCGGACGTAGAGTATATGTCTTGTTGTTTTCGGGGGTCACACGGCCCGCATCGGACGTGAACAGAGAACGCAGCGCGGACTGGAACCTGCGCGAGCGTGGCCCGTATCGCTGGCGAGGTGGGGTAGACTGGCTACAGCGTCTGTACGCGAACGTCCTCGACACGGTGGATGTCCTTGCCGATGCCCTCGCCCTCGCAGTCGGCATCCGGACAGCGGTAGTGCCAGCCGTCCTCGGTCGCCTCGGCCTCGGCAAAGCGGGTTCCACAGGCATCACAGAACAGCTGTCCGTCTGTGCAGTTATCCTGGTGGAGTTCGAGCTCGAGTTCCGTGCTGAAGGTCCGCTTGCAATCCCGGCAGGTATGCATACCTGTATATTCTCAATACGCTCTTAAAATACCATCGGAAGTTTCAGGTACGGCGGTTTCACTCGTGGCAAAAATCCAGTGTCGGCGACAGTACCAGACAGTCCGGGGCCGTCGAAAGAAAAAAACGCACGAGGAGACGGCCGTCCAGAGCCACAGAGGGGGCCGAACTAGTCGTACTTTCTCACGACGTTGAGAATCTCGTCGAGTTCCTCGCCGGAGAGAGAGTATCGCTCCTGTGCGTACACCGCCCGGAGTTCGGAGCGGTCCAGCGGGCGGAGGTCGGCGATCTTGTGTGCGGTCTTCTCGTCGACCTTCTCGATATCGAGCAGTTCGTCGACCAGTTCGCGGGACTCCTCCGGCGAGAGAACTGCAAACCGGTTGACGTGTTCGATGGCCCGCGCGAGTTCGTACCGCATCTCCCGTTCCTCGTCGGCCGCACGTTCGACCTCGAGTTCCTCGAGTATCTCCTTTGTCTCGGCGACCGTCAGATGTTCCTCGTTTACTTTCTCCTTGAAGATTGTCATAGTTGTGCCGCCGGCAGGCGGGGCCGGTGATGTGTTGAGTTGGATAACCGGGCTGAAAATACCTTCGAAACGGTCAGCCAGGCGACCGGCCGGGGCCGTCCACCCCCGGACGCCGGGTCTCACCCGCTCGCGCCCGACTGGACGGTCTTTTCGATCTCGCCCCGGAGCGTGAGTGGCTCGAACGCGTGGTCCGGGCGCAGACTCACGAACCCGAGGTACTGCTCGGCGGCGAGCAACACGTCTCCGGGGTTGTGTTCGGCCGCAGCGGCGACGGCGGCGGTCGCACCGACCAGCGGTTCCAGCACCGCGAGCGCGCACGCGACATCGTACGCACGGGCCTGGTCGCTCGCCCCGTCGCTGACGTTGGTCGCGTCGATAAAGTACAGGTCGCCGTCCGCGACGAGAACGTTCTCGCTGCGCAGGTCACCGTGTGCGAGGCCGACGTCGTGCATCCGTGCGAGCGCGGCAAACAGTTCGGGCATGAGCTCCTCTGCGGTCGCCCGGTCGAGTTCGCCGAGCGTCTCGAACGCCGGGAGATACTCCAGCACGAGAACACCGTACTCGTCGTACTCGAACGCCTCGAGCGGTTCGGGGGCGTTCACCCCGAGTGCACACATCTCCACGGTCGCCCGCCGCTCGTGTTCGGCCATCTCCAGCGGGCTGTCGAACCGCTCGAAGAAGGCGTCGTTTCCGCTCGAGAACGCCCCGATATTCCGACCGGTCGTCAGCAACCCATGCAGGATTGTGTGCTGTCTCGTGATGACCTTCAGAAAGAACTCCTCGTTTACAACCGCGGGCGTGGAGAGCCAGTTGTTCGCCTCCAGGGGTCGCACGGACTCGAACTCGGTGTGCTGGCGGGCAACGGCCTCGCGGGCGACCGCCTCCAGGTCTGCGTCGGGTACGTGCCCCCGGAGGAGTCGCCGAATTCCCATACTGTTGTCTACGGGTACAGCCACTAAATACTCCCGGACGGGCCGGCACCCCCGGGCGACGGCCGAACGGGACCCGCCGAGACGGGCGGTCGAACCCCCACGTTGCCGGCCGAAAGCAGGTGGCGACACCGATAAGCCGCTGGCACACCCATCACCGGTATGCCAGACGTGGCGCAGGCGTTCGTGCCGGGACACGTGACGGGGTTTTTCACGACACACGGCGACGACGACCCGACCCGCGCCGGGTCACAGGGTGGGGGAATCGCGCTCTCGACGGGCGTGACGGTGACCGTCCGGCCGGCCGAGGATGTCGAGGTCGTGCTCGACGGAACAGCAATCGAGATGGAGGCCGTCGAGCGCGTGCTAAGCACACTGCAGACCCCGGTGGTGGTGCGGGCCGTGACCGACCTCCCGCTCGCGTCTGGTTTTGGCGTCTCGGGCGCGATGGCGCTCGGGACGGCACTGGCCTGTAACGCAGCCTTTGATCGTCAACTCTCGCGAAACGAACTGGTCACTGTCGCACACGGCGCGGAGGTCCAGGCCGGCACGGGGCTCGGCGACGTGGTCGCACAGGCCCGCGGCGGCGTCACGATGCGACTCGAACCCGGCGGCCCACACCACAACCTGCTCGACGCCGTCCCCGCCCACGGGCGCGTCGAGTACGTCACACTCGGGAATCTCTCGACGGCAGAGGTCCTCGACGAGGACACCGACGTGCTCGACGAGGCCGGAGAGCAGGCGCTCTCGACGGTCGTCGAGGAACCGACGATGGAGGCGTTCATGCGGGCCTCGCGGCGCTTCTCCCGGGAGTCCGGACTGCTGACCGGCGATGTCCGCGAGGTCATCACCGACGTCAACGAGGCCGGCGGACAGGCCGCGATGGCGATGCTCGGCGAGACTGTCTTCGCGCTCGACACCGGCCTCTCCGATGCCGGCTACGACCCCGAGGCGGCCCGGGTCCACCACGCCGGCGCGACGCTCCGGGCCCCGCCCGACGTGTAGGTACACCGCCGCTCACAGCGGTTCCGGTGCGCCCTCCGTCGAGCGGCGGCGGCCGGTGTGTTGCTCGGCGAGGTGTGCCTCGGCGCGCCGGAGACGGTAGGCAAGCGTCGACCGGGGAACGTCGAGCGTCTCGGCCAGTTCGCCGAGGTCGACCGCCCGCGGGGTCTCGTAGTAGCCGTGTTCGACGGCCGCCCGGAGCGCGTCCTCCTGTTCGGGTGGCAACTCGCCGGTGCCGGAATCGGTGGTCGGCGATGTGACCTCAGTCAACCGGCCGATATCGACCGTGGCGCAGTTCTCGACGGCGGCGTCCAGCGCGTCGAAAAACCCCCGCACGTCGCCGCCGGGGTGGATGATGCGCCAGGTGTACTCCCGTTGCTGGTGGCGGGTCTCGAACAGCGCACCCTCGCCGAGCGACTCCAGTGCGATGTGGGGCACCGAGGCACAGGCCGGCGTGCGCTCCCAGTAGGAGTAAAGCACCAGGCGGTCCCCGTCGTGTTCGAGCACCTGCGTCCGCTGGGTGGCCCCGCAGTGGTCGGTCGCCAGGCAGTCGGCGTAGTAGTCGGCGGTCAGAAACGCCGTCTCGATGGCGTCGAGCGCCTCGGGCGACCCGGTGGCGTGGTCGACCCGCCAGAGCCGCTCCGGCGTGGCGTGCAGCGACAGCGACCGGATGCCGGCGTCGGGGTACTCCGCGAGCGTCTCCGCCACCGCGTTGCATCCGGGTTCGTAGGTCAGTGTGAACACCAGTTCCCGCATCGCGTGTGACTACGCCGTCGACCCGTTTATATCGTCGGGCGCGAGCGGAGAAGCAATCATCCCGCCCGCGCAACGGTGGCGTATGACGGCATCGGAGAACGCGGAACGGATGCGTCGACTGTTCGACCGGGCCTGGACGGACGGCGACCTCGCGGTGGTCGACGACACCGTCGCCGAGGCGTTCGTGTTCAGCAGACAGGGCGTCTCCGGGGAGGGTGGCCCCGAGCAGTACAGGGAGCTTATCACCGCCACCCGGGAGGTGTTCCCCGATATGGCCTACACAATCGAGGACGTCGTCGTCGGGGAGAGCGGACAGAAGGTCGTGCTCAGGTGGACGATGACCGGCACCCACGAGGGAGAGTACAGGGGAATCGAGCCCACCCACGAGTCCGTCGAGATGGAGGGTGTCGAGATCAACCGCTTCGAGGACGGGGCGCTCGTGGAGACCTGGACCTACCCCAACTGGGTGGGCTTCCTCGAGGAGCGTGGCGTGTTGCCTCTCGACGACTGATACGGTCCGGACCCGACAGACAAACACTAACTGCGTGTCAGACGTATCTCACCCATGACAGACAGTATCGACGAGTCCGCACGCGTTGTCGACTCGACTGTCGGCGAGGCAGAGATCCGCGAGTACGTCACCGTCCACGACGCCGAGGTCGGTGACGACACCTGCATCCACGAGCGGTGCTCGGTGAAGAAGAGCCGGGTCGGCGACGCGGTCGATATCAACACGGGGAGCTACGTCGAGAACGCCGAGATCGACACGAACGTCCAGGTCGGCCCGAACTGCAGTGTCGTCGGCGTGACACACGAACTCGACGAGCGGGGCATGACCTTTCGAAACGACGTGTTCGAGCGGGTCGTCCTCCACGAGGGGGTGTTTCTCGGCGCGAGCGTCGTCGTCGGTCCTGGTGTCGAGGTCGGTGCAGGAACCGTCGTCGCCGCGGGTGCGACAGTCCCAAGTGACGTCGGGGCCGGGAAGATTGTGCTCGGGGTCCCGCCGGCACAGCGGGTCGTCGACCTGCAGGACTGGCTGGCAGCGGGGTGAACAGTCTCGCCAGGGCGACACGACTAACTATCGGTCGGTCCTATCGGTGGTCATGAGTGATACAGACCAGGCACAGGCGGGCACGCCCGAGGGACAGGGTCCCGTCGAAATCGACGAGGAGTTGGCCCGGCATCTCGAGAACAAGCGCGAGGAACTGTTCGAGAAGTTCGAGATGCCCTACGAGTTCCCACCGGAGGTGCTGGAGGAGGCGCGCGAGCGGACGACAGACGTCGAGGCGGAGATACAGGCGGAACTCGACGACCGGAGAGACCTGCGCGACATGACGACGTGGACAACAGACCCCGTGGACGCGCAGGACTTCGACGACGCCCTCTCAATCGAGGAGCGCGAGGACAGTTACGTGCTGTGGGTCCACATCGCGGACGTGAGCCACTACGTCCACCCCGACACCGCGATGTGGTCGGAGGCCCGCGACCGGGGGAACACGGTGTATCTCCCGGGTCACACCGTCCACATGCTCCCGCCGATTCTGGCCGAGACGGTCTGTTCGCTGGTCCCCCACGAGGACCGACTCGCCCACACCGTCGAGATGCACCTCGACAAGGAGAACCTTGGCTACGACGAGATAGACATCTACAAGTCTGTTATCCGCAGCGACGCCCGTCTGACCTACACCCAGTGTGAGAACATCCTCGACGACCCCGCGGCCGCCGAGGAGTTCCTCGAGGACCCCGAACTGCTCGAGGAGGTCGGTCTCGGCGCGAAAAACAGGCTCATCTGGGAACTCGCCGAGGAGATGCACGAACAACGAAAGGCCGACGGCTCGCTCGTGCTCAACCCGCGGCGCGACCGCGCACACACCATCATCGAGGAGTGCATGCTGAAGGCCAACAAGGCCGTCACCCACGAACTCATGTGGACCCGCCGCGTCGAGGCCATGTACCGGGTCCACCCCCAGCCCTCGCCCGACGAGTGGAGCGAGGCACTCCGCGAGATTCAGGACCTCGACGGCGTCTCGGTGCCGGGCGAGAAGTGGAGCGAACCCCGGAAAGCCGTCAACGCCACGCTGGAGGAGGCCCCGAAGCGCCAACTCGACCAGATTCAGTGGGCCGTGATGAAGGTGATGCCCCGGGCGAAGTACATGCACGACCCCTTCGGCGGCCACCACGCCCTGAACTTCGAGATCTACGGCCACTTTACATCGCCTATCCGCCGCCTCTCTGACCTGGTCAACCACTGGATTGTCGCCACCAACGAGATGTTCGAGGACCTCGTGGCGCTGTGTGACCACGCCTCACAGCGCCAGCAGACCGCCGAGAGCTGTGAGCGTGAGTACAAGCAGTTCCTCGAGGAGGTCGGTCTGGACCCCGCCGCCGTCAACAACCGCGGCATCGAGGTCGTCGAGGAGGAGGACGACCGAGACGTCAGCTCTCTCGGGAACTGAACTGCCCGCGAGAGGGGCGTGACTCTCCGGTGGTTTCTGTCTCGTCGATGCCGACGTTCAGGGTCGGTGTGACAGGCTACGCCGAGACAGTCTGTCCGGCCAGCCACGACAGCAGTCCCTTCTGTGCGTGCATCCGGTTTTCGGCCTGGTCCCAGGCGAGATGGTCACCCTCCATCACCTCGTCTGTTACCTCCTCGCCGCGGTGGGCGGGCAGACAGTGCATCAGCGGGCGGTCTCCGAGTCGGTCGGCGGTCATCTGGAACCCCTCGAACGCCCGGAGTTTCGCCTCGCGCTCGTCCTCCTCGCCCATGCTGACCCAGACGTCGGTGTAGACCACGTCGGCGTCGGCGACGGCGGCCTCGGGGTCGTCTGTCTCCTCCGGCGGACTGTCCAGTCCGAGTGTCCGCCTGCGAACGCCGTCGGCGATCTCGTAGCCCTCGGGGGTCGCAATCGTCAGGTCGAGGTCGGTCATCGCCGCGCCGAGCGCGAGCGACTGGCAGACGTTGTTGCCGTCCCCGACCCACGCCACGCTCACATCCAGCGTGCCGAACCGGTCCCGGATGGTGAGCAGGTCCCCGAGCGTCTGGCAGGGGTGGGCGTCGTCGCTCAGTCCGTTGATAACCGGAACGGTGGCAAACTCCGCGAGTTCCACCACGTCGGCGTGGTCGAACACCCGTGCCATGATGAAATCGACGTACCGCGAGAGCACCCGCGCGGTGTCACGCAGCGGTTCACCGTGGCCCAGGTGGATGTCGTCGGGGCCCAGAAAGACCGCGTGGCCGCCGAGTTGGGTCATCCCCGTCTCGAAGGAGACTCGCGTGCGTGTGGAGGGTTTCTCGAAGACCATCGCCAGGGTCCGGTCGGGGAGCGGGCGGTCCGGTTCGCCGGCCTCGTGTGCCGCCCGCAGTCGGTCGGCCTCGTCGAGCACGGCGTGCAGTTCCTCGGCGGTGAGGTCGTCGATATCTACGAGATGCATGGTCACAGGAGTCGCTCCGTGACGTCGACAAGCACGGCCACCGACTTATCGTATTCGGGGAGTGGCAGGCGCTCGTCGGGTGCGTGGTCGAGATTCGAGTCGCCTGGCCCGTAGCTGACAGTCGGGACACCCCAGGCGTTTGCAAAGACGTTCATATCGCTGGTGCCGGTCTTGCGCAGCATGCGCGGGTCGCCGTCGTGCCCGCGGATGGCCGCGCGGAACGCCCGGGCGACGGGTGTCCGCGGGCTCTCCATCACCGGTTCGACCATGTCGTACCAGTTGACCGTGCCACCCTCCAGACAGCCGTCGGCTATCTCCCGCACCGTGTCCGTCGAGTAGGCCGGCGGCACCCGCAACTTCACCTCCATCGTCGCCTCCACGGTGAGTCCATCGGCCGAGAGACCGCCGTCGAAGCCGACCGGCTTGCAGGTGACCCGCTCGAAGACGGGGACGTACTCGTCGTGCTGGAACTCGGCCTCGACACGGGCCCACCAGTCCATCGCGTCCTGGACGGCGTTGTTCTCGGGCCGCGAGGAGTGACCCGACTCCGAGGCCCCGACGTAGGTGCCCCCGAGGATGCCCCGGTAGCCCAGCGTGATGCCGTTCCACCCCGACGGCTCGCCGTTTATCACCGTGTCGGGGGTCCCCTCGCGGGTCTCGACGACGTGGCGACTCCCCCGGGAGTCGACCTCCTCGCCGACCACGCCGACGAAACTCGCACCCGTCCGGACCGCCGCTGTGGCCATCGCGGCGAGTGACCCCGTCGCGTCGACGCTCCCCCGTCCCCAGAGCACGTCCCGGCCCTCCCGGTCGGTCTCGACGTGGACCGGGATGTCACCGGGCACCGTGTCGATGTGTGAGGTCAGCAACACGCCGTCGTCTGCCGGCGCGCGAACGTTGCCCGCCTCGTCGAGCCACACCTCGCGGTCGTGGCGCTCGAAAAACGAGGCGAGCTGCCGCGCACAGGGCTCCTCGTTGCCCGACACCGACGGGATGCGCACGAGCTTTACCAGCAGTTCGCGTGCCTCGCTCGTCTGAATACTCATTCGGTTGGTCAGTTGGTGCCCCGGGGAATATAGCTTTGTGTGTCCGGTCGGTGTGTCACCGCAGAACAGGTCGGAACCGCGCGAACAGACTGACCCAGCAGGAACACCCCCTGCGGGGCGGACTGACCCAGCGAGAGTGCCCCTTGCGGGCAGACTGGCTCAGTAGGAGCGCTCTTTGGGCTTGTAGGTCTGGTCGTGGCCCTCGAGGATGACGGGCTTGTAGTAGAGCTCCGGGTCGCCGCCGTTCCAGGCGTACAGGGTGTGTTTGAGGTACTCGTCGTCACGGCGCTCCTGGTACTGCTTTCGCCAGTGGGCGCCGCGGAACTCCTCGCGGGCGAGCGCACCCGCGGTGATGGCCTCGGCGCAGTCGATTATGTTGCGCGTCTCGATGGTGTGGATGACGTCGGTGTTGTAGGTGCTGGAGGGGTCAGAGACGGCAACGTGCTGGTACTGCTCGCGGGCGTCACGGATGTCCCGCAGCGCCTGCTTGAGGTTGGACTCCTCGCGGAACACGTTCACGTTCTCGGTCATCGTCTTCTGGACCTGCTCGCGCACGTCGGCGTGGTTGATGCCGTCCCGTTCGAGCAGGGTGTCGACCCGCTCGCGCTCGTACTCGAGTGCGCG
>JAQCNG010000266.1 GCA_028275145.1 Halovenus sp.
CTTCTCCGAGGGCTCGCTCTCGACGGCCGACCGGAGCGTGCGCGTGCTCCGCAACGGCTCGGTCGCCAGCGAGGTCGACGCCGGCGGGCTCGTCTTCGAGTCCGGTGACCGCCGGACCGCCTATCTCGCGGGGGCCGTCGTCCGCGGCCAGGGCGGGGCTGCGTGGCTCACCGAGGCCCCTTCGGTGACGAGCTCCGAGCGAAACGACGTTGTCGTCGTCGGCGTCCCGCGGCTCGGTGCCGACGGGGTCGGCGTCGGCGGAACCGCCGGAACCGCGGTGACACTCGAGACAAATGTCAGCCACAGCCGGGTCGACCTCGGGCGCGGCCAGTTCGCGGTCGCGGTCGAGACGGCGACCCCCGACCCGCTGGCGCGACACTTCCGGGAGGCAAATGCGACAGTCTCCCGGCAGGACTTCGACGACGACGGAACACCGAGCGTCGTCGCGCGGTACCCGGGTCGCCGGCAGGGGTACCTCGTCGTCCACGACCTGGCACTGGAGGTGGGCAATGGATAACCGCGGCCTCAGCCCGGTCGTCGGCAAGACCCTCGCCGCCAGCATCGCGGTGCTGTACGTCGCCGGGATGACGGCCCTCCTCCTGAACGGCCCGGTTCCGGCCGGTCAGACGGCGGCCGGCGGGGAACTCGGCGAGCGCGTGCTCGCGACGGCCGCCGGCCACGTCGAAGCGGCCATCCCCGACGGGGACCGCCGCGTCGACGTCCGTACCGAGGTGGCGATGCCCGCCACCGTCCGGAACACGGGGTACACACTCGAGCTCCGCAGCGGTCGGCTCGTTCTCGACCACCCGACGGACGCGCTCGACCGGGAGACACGGCTGTTGCTGCCGGCGACTGTCACCGTCGCCGACGGGAACTGGACGAGCACCGACCGGCTGGTCGTTCGTGTGGCCGGCGCGCCCGGCAACCGGACACTGTGGCTGGAGGGGGACCGATGACGGCGCGCGCACAGACATCCCTCCCCGGTCTCGGGGTCGCGTTCCTGCTACTTACCGCGGCGGTGTTCGTCGGGCTCGTGGCGGCGGAGGGGGCGCTGGGCTCGACCGACCGGGCAGCACTCGACCGGCAGGCCGCCGTTGGGCTCTCGGAGCGCCTCACCGCCGACCGCGCCCCACTGACCACCCGCACGAGCGTGCTCAACGACTCGCGGCTCGGCTCACTCGACGCGGCGACGCTGCGCTCGACGTACGGTCTCGGCCCAGATACCGCCGTCGAGGTCCAGCTCGATGGCCGGACGCTCGCCGCTGTGGGCGACCCACGCGTTGGCCGGACCGTCCGGCGGGTCGTGCTCGTCGAGACACGCCAGCGGAGGAGCCTGACACCCGCGTTCACCGGTTCACAGCGCGCCACACTCCCGCGCCGGACCGACCGGGTTCTGGTGACACTCAGCCCGCCAGCCGAGACCACGGTCAGCGAAGTCCGGGCCGACGGCCGGGTTGTCCTCCGGGAACCGGGTGGCCTCGACGGGACATACGACGTTGCCGTCTCGCCTTACGAGACCACCACACTCCGGTTCGAGACGACCGGCGACCTCGACCGCGGGAGTGTTCGCCTCGTCTACTTCCCCGAGCGGACCCGGCCGGCCGAACTCGAGGTGACCGTCGATGGATAGGGGGCAGGCGCCGCTCACCGCAATCGAGGCGGTGTTCGGCGTGCTGTTGCTCTCGAGTGTCGCCTTCGTGTTCGTGCTCGGCACACCGGCGAGCCAGGCCGACGAGACACAGCTCGAACTGTACGCCTCCGACGCCGCAACGGTGCTCTCCTCCGAGGGGCCCCGCCACGCCGACCAGACCCGGCTCGCCGAACTCGCCACCTCGCAAGCGACCTTCGAGCGCGAGCAGGGAGCGCTCGAACGCCGGCTCGACCGGCTGCTCCCGGCGAACGTGCTCTACCGTATCGAGACCCAGTACGGGACGGTCGGGTACCGACTCCCCGCGGACGTACAGACCGGAACGGCAACCGTCTCGACGGTCAACGGCGACGTCACAGTCAGGGTGTGGTACGCGTGACCCGCTCCCGTCCGGATGACGGGGGCCGGGCCCGACACCGGAACCGCGCACAGCTGGTGTTGGTCGCGGCCGTCGTCATGACCGCCGCGCTCATTCCGCTGACGCTTGCGTACCTCCAGCTCGGGTACGGCGCGTCGGTCCCGGTCGACGACGACCCGGTCCGGGACGCCACCGGGACGCTCGACCGCGCACTCGTCGACGCGGCCGACGGGGTCCCCGACAGTTACGCCTGGAGCGACCGTACGGGGGCTATCGACACACTCAAACAGCGGTTGCGACCCACACTGTCGACACTCAACCGGTCCCGGCTCGACGACAACACGGCACTGGCGGTGAGCTACAACGCCAGCCGGGCGACCGAGTGGGCGAACGCGAACTGCCCCGGTGGGGCGGGTCGTGCGTTCGGCCCCTGTCGCGCCGACCGTGGGGTCGTCGTCCAGGAGCGTGCCGACCGCACGCACGTCCTTGCGGTCGCCGTCGATGTCAGCGTCAGCGGCCCCGGGACGACACACCGCGCGAGCGCGGTCGTCACACACACGCTTCGCTCGTAGGAAACAAGTCCCCGGGGGCCGACCAGTCACGTATGTCACAGGGACGGGACACCGAATTCGGGCTGGAAGCAGTGACTGTCGTCTTCGAGGACCGCGACGACTACGCGGAGCCACTCACCGCAAGCGAGGTGGCGGAGCAACTGGGCTGCTCCCGGCGGACGGCGCTGAACAAACTCCACGAACTCCAGGAGGAGACCGACCTGACGAGCAAGAAAGTCGGCGGCCGTAGCCGGGTGTGGTGGATCCCGGTCGAGGTTTAGAGGTCCCACTCGGCGGCCCGTTGCTCGGCCTCCTCGCGGGTGTGCTTGAGTTACGGCCCAACAGCTCTTGCCACAAGCCCAGGAACACGACCTGGCGCTCGCGGAGATTTTTATGACATGACCGGAGAAGAGTGGGTCGCCATGACTCAACCACGCATGTCAGCGGACCCGCGGGATCGAATGGGCGTGTACAAACACATCGCGCAAGTCCCGGATCGGCACCGGCTTTCGAGCTACGCCGCTGAGTACGAGGGACGAGACGTTTGGGCTGAGTATGTGAGCGATGAGATACCAGATGACAGAAGTGAACGGTTCATTGAAGACACCGAGCGGATCGAACGGCGATGGAAATTACACATGGACGGGCGCGGTCGTCACCACGCGCTTGCCACACCCGCAGATGTCGAACAGTGGGCCGCTTGGTTAGTGGATGAATTCAGTATCGGTCACGCATACGACCCGTACTGGTGCCGCCTCGAGGAATTCTACACCCATCTACAATGGCACACCGACCACCCTCATGTGTACAATCCAGCCCTGATGGCTGCAGCCGAATATCCAGCAGCAGGACGGATTTGGGATGAGAAGACGCGTGCGCTCAAGTGGGTGGTTAGCAATGAGTGACGAATCCTCACCCGACGACTCGACGAGTGCCCGGCGTGCAGTCGCCGAATCGTTCGGCAGAAGCCTTGACCCGCTTGCCGAGTTCGAAGAGCAACTGGAAGCTGCCTTCGCGCAGTTGGAGAGTGGGCCGCTTGATATCGTGAAGTCG
>JAQCNG010000273.1 GCA_028275145.1 Halovenus sp.
TTTCCGTCCTCCCCAACTACAAAGAACGGATGGCTGAGACTTGCGACAACCGTTCGCCCATCCCCCAGTTCGACTTCGAAGAAGTCTGCAACGCCGGAATCCACGAGTTTACCGTTGTCGGACTGTATCTCGTTGGTCTCAAAATCGACCGACGGCATCGGTTCACCATCGGTGTCGACATCTTCTATCGGCTTTATTTCTGGTGACGATGGATATCCCGCGACGACTTTCGTGCCGGGCGGTACGCACAACGCGTCGGCCTCGTCGAGGAAGATAATCCGGTAGTTCGCGCCCCCGAACGAGGTGCGTGCGAAGCTTTTCACCCGGTCGCGTATCACGTCGATTCCGCGCTCGTCCGACGCGTTGAGCTCCAGAAAGTGCTCCTCCCAGCCCTCCCCGTAGAGTTCACGCGCGATTGCTATCGCGGAAGTCGTTTTGCCGATACCTGCCGGCCCCGCAAACAGCATGTTCGGCAGGTCGTCGCTGTCGACGTAGTGTTGCAGGCGCTCGACGATAGCCTCCTGCCCGGCGAGTTCGGAGAGTCTCTGCGGGCGGTACTTCTCGAGCCAGATCTCCTCGCGTCCACCCTGTGACTGGTCGGCCTCGCTCATGAACGACCGGAGGGACGGCCCGGGCATAAACCTCCCGAGAGGAGATGTCGGGCACAGCCGATACGCGAGTCGCGGAGCGACACGCTCAAACTGTCCCGGACGCTTGTCTCTGGCACAACCGTGACGCTCGAACTCCTCGGAGCGGGCGATGGCGTGGCGTTCCAGACGAACGCGTCCTGGGTGTGAGACACGATGGATACCCGGACCGCCACCACCGACGACCTGCTCGCTGTGCTCACTGTGCTCGACGGTGCACTCCTGCAGGTTGACCTGGCGGACCTGCGCCGCGCTGTTGCCGGGGAGCGAGTGCTCGTCGCCGTCTCGTCGGGCGGCACCGTCATAGGGGGGCTGGTGCTCGACGGTGACGAGATAACGACGATTGCCGTCCGGCGGCGACGCCGCGACCAGGGGGTCGGCACCGCGCTCGTCGCGGCCGCCGCTCACCGCCGTTGCTCACTGTACGCCGAGTTCGACGAACGGGTGGTGCCTTTCTGGCGCTCGGTGGGTTTCGAGGTTGAACCGCTCGCGGCCTCCGACCGGTTCCGGGGACACCGCGAGACAGACGGCGAGCGCTGAGGGGTCGCCCGGCCTCACTCGACTGGCTCTCGCCCGGTGGTCAGCGACGCCTCGACTCGCTCGCGGCCGTCGCCAACCGCGACGCCGCCTGGCATCGAGTTGTCGCCGAGACAGGTCACAAGGGCCCTGCCGACAGCACACACCGGTTTCGTCGTGAACGCGTCACCCTGCGCTCGCCAGAAGCTCGAACGACACCGCGAAATCGTCCGTTGCGGACGATGACGCTGTCGTGGTCAAAAGTTTCCCCCAAACCCTTTGCTGGCCGGCCTCGGGAGAGCCAGGAGGGGTCCGCGGGACCGATGCGCGTTCACGCCTTGTAGGTGCGCTCGCGCGCCACTTCGGCGATACCCGCGTTCGCCGAGCAACTTGGACAGGCCCGTACCCGACCTTGCTCGTCTGCGAACACACGGGCGAACCGACGCGAGACGTGCGCACCACAGTGGTCACATTCAGGCATTGAGTGTCGCCGGCACCATCCCGCCGGCAGATATATTTAGGCCAGTTGTATACATATCGGTAGTGCCTTCCTAGTTAGGTACGGTCGTGGTAGATAATATCATTTAATTCTCGGCCGAGAAGTTAGCCACACTTGTGCACAATCTCCGGGGTGATAGCCGACGACAGACCGGGTCGGCCAGCAACAGTGGAGAGGACTGTTCCGGAGCCTGGCCGGTGACGACGCCATGTTTTCGACGGGGTCTCTGAGACGGTCGTGCGTGACTCTTTACCGCTATGGTGTGACTGACTGGGCGTTCCAGCCTGTGAACCGACCGAGACCGCCACCCAGTGCTGAAAACAATCACACATGACCGTATGAGATGGTGTTCTCGCTTTCTGGCACCGCGAACTCGCGTCTGTTTGATATAGCGATATGTGATTTACCGGCCCTGCACAGCCCGCAGTGCTGGGACCGAGTCGGTTTCGCGAGGGGACGCTGGTGTTATACGAATCCGGCGACTACCCTCGTGTAATGGTCAGGAACGTCGCGAGCGATATCGCCGAGTTGGAGGACGAGGATTTCTATCTGCTGTCGGGGCTGGAGCAGGGAATGCGCTTTTCGGAGTGGGTCGCCCGCGAGAAGGTGCCGGAGTTTGCCCGGTTGACCGCCGAGGAGGTCGACTACCGTATCGACCGCTGTGAGACACGCGGACTGCTGGAGCGAAAGACAATTCAGTACGTCGGCTACCAGCTCACCTTCGAGGGGTACGACGCGCTCGCCCTGCACACGTTCGCCGAACGGGACACCCTCGAGGGGGTCGGCGCGCCGCTGGGTGTGGGAAAGGAGAGCGACGTTTACGAGGTCCGTTCCTACCGGCCGCTGGCGCTGAAGTTCCACCGCGAGGGCTACACCGAGTTCCGCGAGGTGAACCGCGAGCGCGAGTACACCGCCGACCACGAACACGTCTCCTGGCTTTACACGGCCCGGAAAGCCGCCGAACGCGAGTACGACGCCCTGGAGACGCTGTACCCGGCGGTGTCCGTTCCCCGCCCAATCGACCAGAACCGCCACGCAATCGTGATGGACCGCATCGACGCGGTCGAACTCGGGCGCTCGAAACTCGACCCGGCACAGGCCCGGCCGGTGCTGGATCTGGTGCTCGACGAGATGGCAACCACCTACCGCGAGGGGTACGTCCACGCCGACATGAGCGAGTACAACGTCTTTGTCGACACCGACGGAGTCACCATCTTCGACTGGCCACAGGCCGTACCGACCGACCACGCGAACGCCGACGAACTGCTCGTCCGGGACGTCGAGAACATCGTCGGCTACTTCCAGCGCAAGTATCCCGGCGAAGTTGGCGACACTGACGCCGACGCCCTCGCCGAGTCCATCCGGACCAACTCCTTCGACACCTCCGCCGAGTTCGCCGCGTGATTGCTCACCGCGCACGCCTGTGTTCGCTGTGTGACTGACCCCGCTCCCGTCTGTGCTCGCTGGTGTTCGGCGGAGTAAACGCTATATCGCTATATCGAACCCCGATACC
>JAQCNG010000274.1 GCA_028275145.1 Halovenus sp.
GGTATCGCCTCGCCGGACCCCGTTCGGCAGGCGAGAAGTTGCCAGCGGGGACACTGGACCGGCCCGCTGTCCCGCGTTGGAATCCTCGCGCTTCAGCGCGGGGAGGATGTCAAAGTGCCCGCAGTCGCTCCTCGAGTGTGACCGTGAGAACTGACTTTGCGATCGCCACACCACCCTGGAGCGGGTCGAGTTTCGTCTCGCCGGCGCGCTCGCCGTAGGCGATTGGCTGTTCGCGCACGTCGTAGCCCCGCATCACCGGCCGGACGAGCAACTCCGCCGACAGTCCGGTGTTCTCGGTCCACTCGATCTCCTCGACAACCTCGCGCCTGTACGCCCGCATCCCGGTGGTCGTGTCGTGGACCCGTCGGCCCATCAACACAGTCGCGGCCGCCGCGAACAGGCGGTTGCCGACTCTGTTCAGCGGCGGCATCGCCTCGGCACCGTGATAGAGGCGGTCACCGCTGACCACGTCGTACCCCTCGTTGACGAGGGAGAGAAACGCCGGCAGTTGCTCCATCGGGTAGGTGTCGTCACAGTCGGTCGTGACCACCACCGGTCGGTCGGGCGCGAGTAGGGCCGCCCGCACCGCCACACCGTACCCCTGTGGCTCCTGCTCGATGACGCGTGCGCCGTGTTCGCGGGCAATCTCGGGTGTTCGGTCCGAGGAACCGTCCACACAGACCACCTCCGCCGCTCCGTCTGTCACCCGCTCAATGTCGGCGAGCACCGTCCCGATTGCCGCCTCCTCGTTGTAGGTGCCCATCACGACGCTCACGTCCTCGAAGGTGAACTGGTCAGTGCCGTCTGCCGTCTCCGGGTCGTCCGCCCGGGGGTCACCAGCACCGTTCCGGTTGGCCTCGTCGGGTGCCGTGCCGTTGCTCGCTACCGCGCCCGGTCGCTGTGTCTCGTCTGTTCGGCTCATGGTCTCCGATTCCACCCCCCGACAGTTAAGTTTTTAGGTCGGCCTAAAACGATGGGCTCGTCCACGGGGGCGGGGTCACGCTCACAGCGCGGCCTCGACGGCGTCGGCGGTCCGGAGCGCCAGGGCGGCGATTGTCAGCGTTGGGTTCACCGCCCCGCCCGTCGGAAAGACGCTGCTGCCGGCAACCCAGCAGTTCTCGATGTCGTGTGTCCGGCAGGACGGGTCGACCACGCTCTCGGCGGGGTCGGTCCCCATCCGCGTCGTACCCATATGATGGTAGGCCGGGCCGGTGTCCTCGGGGCCGACAGTCCAGGTTATCTCCGCGCCCAGCGTCTCGAGAATCTCGCGCTGTATCTCGTTTGCCCGCTCGATGGTCGCGAGCGCCCGGTCGCCGACCGTCCAGTGGACGTCGGGGACGGGGTTGCCGTGGCTGTCGGTCTGGTCGGGGTCGAGGCCGACGTAACTGTCCTCGCGGGGGAGTTGTTCGACGAGCGCGCCGACCGCCACCTGGTTGCCGTACGCCGACCGGAGCGAGTCGAGCAGGGAATCGCCCCACTCGTCGCCCGACAGCGCCATCTCGACGGGCGAGGGGCCGGCGTAGTTGAAAAATTCGAGTTTGAACGGAGCGGTGTCGGGGTCGGCCTCGTCGTAGAACTGGTGGGACTCGCTGGTGAGAAAGCCGACGTGGTTCTGTCGCGTCGGTTCGTCGAGCACACCCCCGACGCCCGCGAACAGGTGGTCGAAGAAGTAGGTGCCGACGCGGCCACTGGAGTTGGCCAGTCCGTCCGGGTACTCCCCGGAGTCCGAGAGGAGGAGCAGACGGGGTGTCTCCACGCCGCCACAGGCCAGCACGAACGCGTCGGCCTGCTGGCGGTACTCGGCCTGTGGTGTCGCGTAGGTTGCCGCCTCGATACGGTCGGGGCCGTGGTCGAGGTGCTGGACCTGTGCCCGGTCGATGACCGTCGCACCCTGTTTTTCGGCGCGTTCGACGTGGACGGTGGCGTCGTACTTCGCGCCGGAGGGACAGACCGGTTGGCAGGTGCCGTAGCCGACACACTCGCCCCGTCCGTCGTAGGACTCCGAGTTGCGGGCGTTCGGCACCGAGTGCATCGCAATGTCGAGTTCGTCACAGGCCTCGGCGAACAGCGAGTCGCTGTAGGAGGGCGGAAAGGCTGGCATCGGGTGGGCTGTCTCGCGCGGTGGCCCGAAGGGGTTGTCGGCCGCGCCGGCCACCCCGAGTTCACTTTCGGCCGCGGCGTAGTACGGCCGGAGGTCACCGTAGGCGAGTGGCCAGTCCGGACCGACACCGCGGGCCGTCCCCGAGCGGAAGTCGTCCTCGTGGAGGCGCATCACCATCCCCTGCCAGTGCAGCGTCGACCCCCCGATACCCTTTACCCGGGCGTGATTCAGCGGGTAGAACCGCTCGCCCGACGCCGCGTGTGCGTCCCGCTCGCCGCCCACGTCCCAGACATCCGGGCGGTCGTAGGCAGGCCTGATAGCCCGCTCCTGGCGCTCGATGCGGTCGCCGGGGTCGAACCGCGGGCCGGCATCCAGCACCACAACCTCGTGGGCACCCGCGAGACAGTCGGCGACGAGCGCCCCCGCCGGGCCGGCCCCGACGACGCAGACGTCGGCACCGGCGACCGGTGACCGGTCGCGGTCAGTTCCCGTGGTGGTCCCGTTCCCGGTCATTGTGGTCCCTGTTGGTAGCTTCCGGTGCCGCCGGGGTGGCCCTGTGGGTTCTCGATGCCGACGAGTTCGCCCCCGGTCGGCGACGAGTACAGCGCGAGCAGCAGTTCGTTGACCACGTAGTACCGCACCCGCTCGGCGTCGGTGCCGTCGGGGTCCTCCTCGGCGGTGTCGACACCGACCTCCCGGAGCAGTTGCTCGCGGGTCTCCACCGATAGCCCGGTCACGCGCCCACCGTGCCAGCGCTGACCGCGCCGGTCCAGCGTCGCAACCGCCCTCCGGATACCGGTCGCGTGTGGCTCCTCGGCCAGTCGGGAGTCGACGAACGTTCCGACGAACGCCTCGACCCCCGACAGTTCCTCGGGGTAGACCACCGCGGCCACGGCGGCCAGCGTCTCCCGGACCCGCTCGTCGTCGGGCAGGTCTGCCTCGGACGGTTCCGACGGTCCCCGGTCGCCGTCTCCCCGGGACATCGCCCAGGCCACCCCGCCTGCACCCCCGATTGCGGCGAGTGCAGCGGTCGCGTCGCGTCGCGTCAGTTCCATACGCGGTTTAGGGGAACCTAAATTCTTATATTCGTCGGAACACCACAGTCGAGTACGGGCACCAGCCAATGACAGCATCAGAGACAGTCGAGACAGACGACGAGGGGCTCTCGCTGGGACTGACGCTGGTCAGCGGCGCGATAGCGGCGGCGATGGTGTTTCCGTTGCTCTGGCTGGTCGTCGAGGCGGCGAATGTCGACCCCTCGCGCGCGATGGAACTCACCTTCCGGGCCGAGACACTCGATATCCTCACGAACAGTCTGCTGTTGATGGGGCTGGTGACGGCGTTCTCGATACTGCTCGGGGTGCCACTGGCGTATCTGACCGTCCGGACGGACCTCCCCTTCCGGCGGTTCTGGACGGTGGCGGTGGCGCTTCCGCTGGTGATTCCCAGCTACGTCGGGGCGTTCGCACTGGTCTCCGCGTTCGGTCCGAACGGCGAGTTCGAGTCGCTGTTCGCGCCGCTCGGCATCGACAGTGTGCCCGAGATATACGGGTTGCCGGGTGCCACGCTCGCGATTACGCTGTACACCTACCCGTACGTCTATCTGACGACGCGGGCGGCGCTCATCTCACTGGACGACCAGTTGGTCGAGGCCGCACGGACGCTCAACCACGGTCGACTCGGTGCGTTCCGGCGGGTGACACTCCCGCAGGTCCGGCCGGCGGTTGCCGCGGGCGCGTTGCTCGCTGCGCTGTACGCGCTGTCGGACTTCGGCACACCCGCCATCATGCGACTGCCGGTGTTCACCCGCCAGATATACGTCGAAAATCAGCTGTTTGGCAGCGATTACGCGGCGCTGTTGTCTCTGCAACTACTGGCGGTGGTGCTTGTGGTGCTGGCACTGGAGTGGCGGGTCCGCTCGAACCGGACGGTCAGCGGCGACGCGCCCAGCGACCGAGACAGCAGGGTCGAACTGGGGGTGTGGCGCTGGCCGGCGATGGCGCTGCCGGCGGCAGTCGCGACTGCGGCGCTGGTGGTGCCGGTCTGGATTCTCACGCTCTGGGTGCGCCGTGCCGGTGACAGCTACCGGCCAAACGAGGCCTTCGAGTGGGTGCAGGCGTTCAACTCCGTGAGTGTGGCCACGGCCGCGGCGGTGGCGGCGGCGCTACTGGCGATTCCGGTGGCCTACTTCGCGGCGAACCACGAGAGTCGCCTGGCGCTCGTCTTCGAGCGGGTCACCTACGTTGGCTTTGCCGTCCCGGGGGTGGTGCTCGGACTCGCACTGGTGTATTTTGGGTCGGGCTATCTCCCCGGCATCTACCAGACGTTGCCGCTGCTCGTGTTCGCGTACGTTGTCCGATTTCTCCCGCAGGCGGTCGGGTCCACACGCACCTCGCTGCTCCAGGTCGACCCCCACCTCGTCGAGGCCGGTCGCGTGCTCGGTGAGAGTTCGCTGGGCGCGTTCCGCCGGGTGACACTGCCGCTGGTGCGCTCGGGCATCGTCGCGGGTGCCGCGCTCGTCTTTCTCACGACAATGAAGGAACTGCCGGTGACGATTATCCTGCGCCCCACCGGGTTCGAGACCATCGTCACACAGATCTGGGCGGCACAGGAGAGCAGTCTCTACCAGCACGCGGCGGTGCCGGCGTTGCTCCTGATTCTCGTGTCGGGGCTCTCGATGGTCGTCCTGCTCGCACAGGAGCGACG
>JAQCNG010000284.1 GCA_028275145.1 Halovenus sp.
CCGTCGATGCCTGTTTTTGTTAGTTCGACCATAGCAGTTATCGTTACAGGAACATTCGTGTGTCGCTGTATTAAATCTCGTGCTGATATCCCCTCCTTTCGAGGACAGTTCGGGCGCTGCGTGGGTCGACTGTCCACGCACCGGTCCCGACGGTGTGGTCTCGACGCTGGCGTGCGCCGGAATCGTGGGGTCAGATTGATTCGGTCGGGGCCCCAACCCCAAGTCGATGCGCCTCGAGGAGTTCATCGACGGGTTCGAGCGCGACGAGAGCGCCCGGCGTCGGCAACTCGCACGCGAGAAGTCCTACGCCATCACGGACCACCTCGAGGAGGCCGAGCGCCAGTTCGAGCAGGTGGTGCAGGGGGACTCGCTGTTCGGGTCGACCGCGCCCGAGATATTCGTGGGGCGGTCGAACTACCCCGAGGTGTTGACAGGTCTGCTCTCGCCGATGGACCGGGCGGCCGATGCCGCCGAGTTCGCCACTAGCGGCGAGTGGTATCGCCGTGGGTTCGGCATCGACGACGTGCTCCAGCGCCGAACGGGACTGCTCAACTCCACGCGCTCGACGCAGGTCAACGTCTCGGACGTCTGGGACGGGTTCGTCGGCGTCCAGCGCGAGGTGGCGATCGCGGACCATCCTGTCGACGTGGAGGTTGGACTCGACGGCACGCCGGAGGTGGACCTCTCGGTGGACGACGTCTCCACGCCGACGGGGCCGCGGGCCCGCGCTCGGGACGCCACGCTGGCCGAGAACCCCCACGTCCCCCGTCCCGTCGAGAAGACCCTCGAAGACGACGACTGGCGTGCGGAGGGGGCGATGACGTACCTCTACCGGCGGGGGTTCGACGTCTACGACATCAACTCGATTCTGTCCGCGGGTGCGCTCGGGCGCGGCCGCGAGCGCAAACTGGTCCCAACGCGGTGGTCTATCACCGCTGTCGACGACACGGCCGGGCAGTACCTCCGTGGGACGCTCCGCAACGCGGCGGGTGTCGACGAGGTGCAGGTCTGGTACAACGAGTACATGGCAAACGAGTACTGGGTCGTGCTCGCGCCGGGCACCTGGGAGTTCGAACTGGTCGAACTGAAGGCACCCGGCAGCATCTGGAACCCCAAACCGGACGGGAGCTACCACGTGGCCGCCGACAGCGAGGGGTACGATGGCCGCACCGCCTACGTCGACGAGACGTCGGGTGCCTACTACGCCGCGCGGTTGGGGGTGCTCGAACACCTCGAATCGGTCGACCGGCAGGCGACCTGTCTCGTCATCAGACACGCGAGCGACGGCTACTGGGCCCCGGTCGGCGTGTGGCAGATACGCGAGGGGGTCCGCAACGCCTTCGAGGGTGAACCGGCCACCGCCGAGACGTTCCACGGGGCAGTCGCCCAACTCGAGTCACAGCTCCCGGTTGGCCTGTCGGCGCTGCGCCGCAAGTCGAACCTCGTCGCCGGTATGCAGTCCCAGTTGACCGACTTCTGACCTGGCACCCACCGGATTCGACGGCCCCAGAGTGTCGCTGCGGTCCGCTCGCAGACCC
>JAQCNG010000307.1 GCA_028275145.1 Halovenus sp.
TCGCCTCGCTCGAACTGCGTGCCGAAGGTGTCAGTGGACAGGTCGAAGTTGACCGGCTGTCCCTGTTCGTAGTGAAAGGAGAACTCGGTCTCCGGGATGTCGTTGCCGAACTCTCCGATAGCGCCGAACACGAGTGGCCCCGCGACGGCCGCGAGCAACATCGTGATGCCGAGAAGCAACACAACTGCCACAACCGGGCTTATCCCTCGCTCGCCGCCCGCCCCGTCCGCCGGTTCGTGCCCGCCCAGACCGGGCACTGGTGTCCGGGACCTCATTGTTGTACCGTACCCGCCCTGTGTGTATAAACTGCCGGCACCCTCAATCAGCGATGATAACGTCAGTCCGAGAGAGACCAAGGACGTCGGTCGTCGTGAGCAGAGGTGGAGCCGACAGAGGGTTTCCGGGCTCACACCCCGGCCGGAGAGTCGCGAGTGTTCCGGGTTCCGGGGGACGACGAGCCGTCACGGCAGTCGAGTCTGCCGGCGGTGGCAGTGCAGTCAGAGGTCGTACAGCCGCTCGAACTTCTCGCGGACGTAGTCGACAAAGTACTCCGCGGTCAGCGGTTCACCCGTGGCCTGCTCGATAAGTTCCGGTGTCTCGTACCGCTGTCCGTGCTGGTGGACGTGCTCGCCCATCCACTCCCGGATGGGTTCGAACTCCTCCGCCCGGACGAGCGCGTCCACGTCGAGGTCCGCGCGGATGGCCGCGTTCAACTGTGCGGCGAGCACACTGCCGATAGTGTACCCCTGGAAGGCGGCGAACCCCTGTGTCCAGTGGATATCCTGCAGACAGCCCTCGCTGTCGGTGTCGGGCGTGACACCCAGATACTCGTCCATCTTCTCGTTCCAGACACGCGGCATCTCCGCGGCCGAGAGGTCGCCGGCGACGAACGCGCGGTCGATCTCACACCGGAGGATGATGTGCATGTGGTAGGTGAGCTCGTCCGCCTCGACACGAATGAGATTGTTCGGGTCGATGCGGTTGACGGCCTCGTGTATCTGGTCGACGGTGAGGTCGTCGTGGCCGTCGATGTGCTGTTTGAACGTCGGCAGAAACTGCTCCCAGAACGGCCGCGTCCGACCGATGTGGTTCTCCCAGAACCGCGACTGTGACTCGTGGACGCCCGCCGACCGGGACTGCCCCAGTGCCGTCCCGTAGGCATCCTGTCGCAGTCCGAGCTGGTAGCTCGCGTGGCCGTACTCGTGAACTGTCGCGGTCAGCGCGTCGACGGGGTCGCTCCGCTTGAACCGGGTGGTCACACGCGCGTCGAACTGCGTGCCCGCCATGAACGGGTGTGGCGCGGTGTCCAGTCGCCCGCGGCTCCGGTCGTAGCCCAGGAAATCCAGCGCCGCCTCACAGAGGGCCTGCTGTTCCTCCTCGGGGTACTCGCCCTCCCAGGGGTCTGCGAGGTCGGCTCCGGATTCGCGTATCTCCTCGACGAGCGGCGGAATCTCCGCCCGCAGCGTCTCGAATATCTCTGTCATCCGGTCGAGCGGGATGTAGGGGTTGCTGTCCTCGTACATCACCTCGTAGGGCGCTGTCCCGGGGTCGACGTACTCGGCGCGCTCGCGCTGGAGGTCGCGCAGTTTCTCCAGCCGCGGCGCGAACGTCTCGAAGTCGTTCTCGGCCTTTGCCTCCTGCCAGATCTGCTGGTTCTCCGCTCCCGTCTGGGTTATCTGTTCGGTGAGCTTCGAGGGCACCGTCGCCTCGCGCTCGTGGGCGCGGCGGAGTTCGCGGACGTTCGCGGCCTGCTCCGCGCTCAGGTCCGCGTCGGCGAGGCTGTCGAGCCACTCACCCACCTCGTCGGCAACCAGGAGTTCGTGTCTGGTCGCCGAGAGTGCCGACATCTGCTCCGACCGGGCGGGCGCACCGCCCTCCGGCATCATCACCTGCTGGTCCCAGCTCAGATGCATCGCCGCGTTCGAGAGGTTCGTCAGCCGTTGCTGGCGCTCGAGTAACTGCTCGTAGGCCTGTGGGGTGTCACTTTCTGTCGTCGCCATACAGT
>JAQCNG010000316.1 GCA_028275145.1 Halovenus sp.
CCGAGTGTGGCACGCAGTTCGGTGGCACTCAGCGTGTTGAGCACGTCGCCGGCCCCGGCCCAGCCACGGCGGGCGGTGGCGACGCCGTAGCGCATCTGGCCGAAACTCCCCGGCGAGTGGGCGTCCGTGTCGATGACGACAGTCGCACCGGCCTCGATAGCGGTCTGGACGGCACTGCCCCGGAGGTCGAGTCGCTGTGGACTGGCGTTTATCTCGAGTGCGGTGTCGTGCTCGGCGGCGGCGGCCGCGAGTTGCTCCACGTCGACGGTCATCCCGGGCCGGCGGTTGAGCTGTCTCCCGGTCGGGTGGCCGACGATATCGACCTCGGGGTGCTCGGTGGCGGCCACGAGCCGGTCGGTGCCGTCGCTGTCTAGCCCGGCGTGTGGCGAGGCCACCACGATGTCCAGCTCCGCCAGCAGGTCGTCGCCGACCGACACCGCGCCGTCGACCCCGATGTTCGCCTCGACGCCCGCGAGCACCTCGAGGTCGGCATCGTCGCCGGCCTCGCGGATGGCGGGCAGTTGCTCGCGCAACGCCCCGTCGTCGAGGCCAACACCCCCGACCATCCCCGGCCCGGTGGCGTGGTCCGTAACCGCGAGGTACTCGTGGCCAACGTCCTCGGCTGCCGCGACCATCTCCGCGATGCTGGCCGCGCCGTCCGACCAGGTCGTGTGGGTGTGGAGGTCGCCGCGTATCGCCGCCCGGTCGAGCAGCTCCGGCAGTGCCCCGTCGGCGGCCGCCCCCACCTCGCCGCGGTCCTCGCGCAGCTCCGGCGGAACCCACGACATGTCGACGGCCTCGTAGACACCCCGCTCGTCGGGGCCGGCGACACGCTCGCCGACCCGCTGGCCGGCGTCGGGGTCGTCGACCCCCGAGACGTCGAAGACGCCGTACTCGTTGAGCTTCAGGTCCCGGTCGATTGCGCGGTTCCGGACGGTGACGTTGTGGCTCTTGCTGCCCGTGAAGTACTGCAGCGCGGCCCCGAACTCCGCAGGGTCGACCACCCGGAGGTCGACACGGACGCCGTCGAGCCTGACACTCGCCTTTCCGGTGCCCGCCTCGATGACCCGCTCGGGGCCGTCCCAGTCGGTGAAGGCGTCGACGACCGCCTGCCCGTCGGCGCTCCCGACGAGCACGTCCACGTCGCCGACGGTCGGCCTGCGCCGCCGGATGGAGCCGCCGAGTTCGACCTGCTCGACGGCTTCGACCCCCGACAGAAACGACACCACACTGTCGCCACGCGGCAGCGCCCGCGCGAGCAGTTGCCGCTCGTGGGCCTCGCGGGCGAAGTCGATGCCCTCGAGGATGTTCTCCTCGGTCTTCGGGCCGAAGCCGTACAGGTCGCGTATCTCGCCGGCCTCTGCGGCCGCCTCCAGGTCGTCCAGCGTCTGAACCCCGAGTTCCTCGTACAGCGTACCGGCCGTCTTCGGTCCGACACCCTCGACGCTGGTCAGCGCGTCCATCTCGACGGGCAACTCCGCGCGCAACTGTTCGAGTTCCTCGATCTCACCGGTCTCGACGTACTCGACGACCTTCGCCGAGATTGCGTCGCCGACGGCGTCGACCCCGGCGACCGCCTCCCGACCGTCGGCCGCCAGCCTCTCGATGGCAACCGACAGCTCTCGGATGTTCTCCGCGGCATCGCGGTACGCACGGGGTTTGTACTCGACGTCCTGGGCTTCGAGCAGGTCGGCGAACTCCTCGAACAGGTCCGCCACCTCGTCGTTGCGGCTCATTGTTGCTGTCTCTCCGTATGTTCCCGCCGGTCTTGTGTTGTTTGGGTTGGGGTCCGGACAGTCAGTCGCCCGCATCCACCGCCAGCAACCGCTCCCCGCGCGAGCGGAACCGGTCGCGGACTGTCTCGACGGCGTCGACCCCCAGGTCGTAGCCGAGGTCCGGCGACTCCGCCGCCCAGGAGCCGTCGGCCAGCAGGCGGTTCGCCTCGTAGGCCAGCAGGCGGTCGTCGGCGGCCATCACCCGCTCCCACTCCCCGTCGGTCGGCGGGTCGACCCCCAGGCCGGTCCAGACGGCCTCCCGGATGGTCGCCTCGACGCTCTCTATCCGGCCGAGTTCGGCCTTCACCGGACGGGGGATGTCCCCGACGTAGGCCTCCCCGGCGTCGTGGAGCAGGGCGAGCAGCTGCAGACGTGGTGTGTCGAACTCGCGGCTGACGTACAGAGAGTGCTGTGCGACGCTGTAGAACTGCCGGCAGTGGCCGCCGAAGCGACAGGTGTGAGCGAGTCCCGCCGCGATGTCGAGCAACTGGACCTCCCCCGGTCGGGGGTCGAACGGCCTGAACCGGCCGCCGGTGTAGGTTTCGATGACCGGCCTGGGCGTCTCTGCCATACCGGTCGAACGCCCGCCAGCGAATAATGCGTTCCGGTGGACAATCGCCAACCGGCTACGGCCCGCGGGTGCCGTGACCGCTGTCGTCGTCGGCGTGCCCCAGCGCCTTCCGGAGAAACTTCGTCCAGCGCTTGCGGTCGGCGGTTTCCTGGGCCTGTGCCTCGGCCTCGACGTCGACGGAACCCAGCCCCTCGAGTTCGTTCAGCGCCCGGTCGAGACCGATAATGGTCTCGGCGAGGCGTTCGCCCTCCTCGCGGGAGATGTCGCTGTCCTCCAGTTGTTGCTTGCGCTGGAGACGCTCGCGCCGGAGGTTCCGCTTTGCCTGCTCGACGCGGTCACGTTCCCCCGGTGGCACGGTGTCGCGTCGCCGTATCTCGAAGACGAACGTCCGGAGGTTGATCTCCTCGCCCTGCACCGTCACCCGCTCGGGGATGGAGGCCCCGACGGTCGCCCCCTCGCGCTCGATGCGCTCCAGTAACTGTTTGCGCTTGAACTCCCTCACGTCTGTCTGTTGTTACCGCGTGTACTTCGCTCCTTTGTCTCGCCGACGCCCGTCTCTGCCTCGCCGTCGGGTCCCGCCCGTCGAGTGACGTTGGGTCCCGCCCGTCGAGTGACGTCGGGTCCCGCCCGTCGAGTGACGTCGGGTCCCGCCCGTCGAGTGACGTGCTCGCGCACGCGCGTCGACTCCAACACTCGTGGCCGCCGGGCGGCCACAGCGTACTTGCCCGCGGAACCCCCAGTGTGGGGTATGGCGCTCAGACACGACCTCGTGAACGGCATCATCTCGCTGGCCATCGGCGTCGCAATCACCAGCTACACCGCAGACGACGATGAGTTCGACCGCACAGAGCTGTTGCTCTCCGTCGCGGTTTCGTCGTTTCTCTCGGGCTTTTTCACGAGTTACTTCGCGGAGTAACCAACCGGGTGGTGGCCGCGTGCCGGCCACCCCAACATGTTGGTGCAAACCTGACGGGACGGGAGCCCCTCCAATCAGATATGGAAGTCAGAGACCGACTCCCACTGGCGCTGTGGAGGAACAGTCACGACCTGAGCGAGACCGAGTTCGAACGGCGCGTTCAGCATCTCCTCGAGAACGAGCGGTGAACGGGGCACCCGCTCTCCGACTGGGGGCAACTCCCGCCGGTCGGGGTCTGTCGGTGACCGATACAGTCAACAGTCCCCCGTGTGTACCGACTGGCAGAGATGGACCGGGACGTCCGACGCCGACTGGCACTCGGAGCGGCCGTCGGTGCGCTGTTTCTCCTCATCGGCTACGTCCTGCTCGCGTTCGTCACGGTCGTCGTGTTCTCGGTGTTTCTGTACTACGCGGTGCGACCAATCTTCAGGTTTCTCGAACGGACGGGTCTCGGTCGGCGGGTCCGGGCCGTTCTGGCGCTCGTGCTCTTTGGGGTTCCGTTTCTCGTGTTGATCGCCTACTCGGTCGCGATTCTGGCTATCGAGATACAGGATTTCGTACAGGAGGACTTCTCCACCCAGATTGCGGACGAACTCAACATCGGCGGGTTCGACCTCAGTGCAGTGGAGACGGCCACGTCCGGCGAGGACCCACAGGTTGCCGTCGACAGTCTGGTAGACGCCGTGGTCGGTGCCGCCGGGGCTGTCGGGAGCGCGTTCGCGCAGTTGTTGCTCGTTGTCATCATCACCTACTACCTGCTCGTCGACGGGCCACGCCTCGTCGAGTGGTTGCTCGGCACCTACGACGCGCCGGGGGTCGCCCGGCGCTACGTCGAGGCTGTCGACGACGAACTCTCGATAGCGCTGTTCGGTAACATCGTCAACGTGTTCGTCACGGCCATCATCGCCATTGCGGTCTTTCTCATCTACAACGTGCTCGTGGCGTCGACAGTCGCGGTCCCGTACCCCGCGCTCGTGGGTGCGCTCGTGGGCGTCGGGAGCCTCATCCCGGTCATCGGCATCAAACTCGTGTACGTGCCACTCACCGTCGGACTGGGGGTGAACGCCTGGATGGCGGACGAACCCGAACTGCTCGGTCCGGTGGCGGTGCTGTTCGTCGTGAGCGCGGTTGTTCTCGATTTCATCCCCGATTTCCTCATCCGTGCGCTCGTCAGCAGTGAGGAGACACACACCGGACTGTTGGTTATCTCATACATTCTCGGGCCTGCCGTGTTCGGCTTCTACGGGCTCTTTCTGGCTCCCATCCTGCTCGTCTGCACGACCAACGCGGTGAAGATTCTCCTGCCGTACGTCGTCTCCGGCGCCGACAGGAGACGAGACCAGACGGTACTCGGCCAGTTCGTCCGGAGTGACGGCGGCAGGGACTCGTCGGCAGACACGACAGAACAACAGACCTCGGACGACCAGGGGAGCAACCACCGACCGGACCGGCAGGGCGAGTAACAGCCGTCGGGTCTCGGTCACTGCTCGCTGTCCCCGTCGGCGCGCCGGCGCGCCAGCAGGGCGAGGCCACCGAGCGCGGCGAGGGTCGCTCCAGCCCCCAGACCCGGTCCGAGGCCGTCGTCGCCCGAACCGCCGCTCTCCCCCTCGTCTGCACCGCTCCTTGGGGTGTCGTCTCCGCCGTCACCGCCTGCGCCGCCCGTGTCGTCTCCGCCGTCACCGCCTGCGCCGTCCGTGTCGTCTCCACCGTCGGAGAGTTCCTGGCCGGCGTAGCGCCAGTCGTCGGGGTGGCCGAGCGTGCCGAGTCGGGCCCGCGAGCCCTTGCTGGACCCCTCGACGCCGGCCGCCAGCGCGGTGACGCCGCCGTCTGTTCCGACGTAGAGTGTCCCGCCGTCGACAGTCGGCGAGGAGTCGACGGCCCCGCCGGTGTCGACGACCCACTGCTGGTCGCCGGTCGCCGCCGACAGCGCGTAGAGACCACCGCCGGAACTGCCGACGAACACTGTGCCGTCCACCACCGTCGGCGAGGACCTGACTGCGTCGCCGGTGTCGACCGCCCAGACCTGCTCGCCGGTCGCGGCGTCGAGCGCGTACACCCTGCCGTCCTGGCTGCCGACAAACACCGTCCCGTCTGCCGCTGTCGGCGTCGTCCCGACGCTGTCGCCGGCCTCGAACCGCCACTCCTCGGTTCCCGAGAGCACGTCCAGCGCGTACAGGTGGTTGTCGTCGCTCCCGATGAACACTCGCCCGTCCGCCACCGTTGGCGAGGCCCGTATCCGGTCGTCGCTGTCGAACCGCCAGAGCTGGCCGCCCGAGGCTGTTGCGAGCGCGAAGACGCTGCCGCCGGCGTTGCCAACGAACACCGTGTCCCCGGCGACCGTCGGCGAGGAGGTGATGGGCCTGCCGGTGTCGACAGCCCACTGCTGGTCGCCGGTGGCCCCCGCCAGCGCGTACAGGCTGTTGTCCCCGCTGCCGACGAAGACGGTGCCGCCGGCCACCGTCGGCGAGGACCGCGACACAGTCCCACCGGTCTCGAACGTCCAGACCCGTTCGCCGGACTCGCCGTCGAGCGCGAGGACGCTCCTGTCAGACCCACTCGCGAACACGGTTCCGTCGGCGACCGTCGGCGACGAGTCCAGCCCGAAACCGAGGGTCCTCCTCCACTTCTGCTCGCCCGCGTCGGTTGTCACCGCGTACAGGAGACCCTCTATGTTCGTGATATAGACCGTTCCGTCGGCCACCGTCGGCGAGTTGTCCACCGGCTCTCCGGTTTCGAACTGCCAGCGCAGGTCACCACCCGCACCGCGGCCGACACCCACCCCCGCGACCGACGCGACACCGAGTCCGGCGGCCGTCCGGAGCAGTCCCCGGCGCGAGAGCCGAACACGTCCCCGGTCTGAAGACTCGTCGACAGTTGTCACGTCCGTGATTACGAGAGGACCATCAAAACTGCTTCGCCGACGCGGCGGGCCGGTCGACCGCCCCGGGTGCGTGGACGCCCGGGAGAGCGGAACCCGGCGCCACTCAGGAGAGCGGAACCCGGCGCCACTCAGGAGAGCGGAAACTCCCGCTCGCGCTCGCGGGTGACAGCCTCCGGCGGGATGGTCTCGCCGTCGACCTCGACCGCCTGGCCGCCGGACAGTCTGCCGAAGGCCGGCCCCTCGGGAACGCCGAGCGTCCGGGCCAGGTCCGGGTCGAACGCCGCCACGCGGGCCACGAGCACCCCGTCGTCCCGGTCGAGACTGTCGTAGCGGTCCCCGAGCACCCCGACGAGCACGTCGAGTATCCGCTCGCGCCCGCCCGCGTCAGCGAGCACGACCGTCCCCGTCGGACGGGTGCCGCCCTCGCCCGTCTCGAAGGCCAGTGCCGTCTCCGCAACGGCCTCGCGGGTCCGCTCGCGGTCGATGCCGAAGGCCTCGTCGAGCAACTCCCGGGGCAGTTCTGCGACCGTCCATCCGTCCTGCTCTCCCGCCTGCCCGGGCGCGGTCGGTTGCTCCCCGGTGGCCGGGTTGCCGAAGCGCAGTCCCTCTCCCACCGTCGCAATCTCGCGTTCGACCGCCCGGACGAACTCGAGGTCGACCCCGTCTACCTCCCGGACCCACGTCTCGCCCACCGCCCGGTAGCCGAGGTCCGCGACCGCTGACCGGAGCGCCGGCCGGTCGCCGTCGACCAGCGCGTACGCCGCCCGACTCTGCCCGAACGCCTGGTCCAGCACCGCACGCCGGTTGGTTTCGTCGTCTGTGTCGTCTCCCGATGCCCTGTCGAGTGCCTCGAACCCCCAGTCGGCGAGGACGTGGCCGACCGCCCAGTCGGTCTCCCGGGCGACCCGTTCGAACCGGGGGGCGTAGTGGCCACCGCCCAGTCCGACGAGGTGGCGGCGTGTCCGGTTCTCGTCGGTCGCATCACCGGCCGGGCGGTCCGGGTCGACCCCGCGCAGGTCGAGGATGGCCTGTGCGACCGCACGCGCGGCCGCCGGGTCCGCCCACTCGGGTTCGCTGCTGCCCACCTCGACGAACATCGACGGCCCACCCACCTCGGAGGGGCCGTGGTGGGTACACTCCATGCCCACCTCGTACCCCTCGGGTGCGTGGGTGGCGAGCGCGTCGAGCACCCGCGCGTGCGCGTTCGGACAGGCCCGCGCGAGGTCGTTCGGCCGACCACCGTGGTCGGCGGGACCGACGTTGCCGGTGTGGTGGGCGGTCAGCAGCGGTCCCGTCTCGCCGGAGTGACGCGAGGCAAACACCACGAGCGCCGGGTCGTCGAACGCCGCCGCCGGTCGCTCTATGTCCAGATGGAGCGCCTCGAACTCGCGCAGGCAGGCCCCCTCTGTCCGGTGGACCACCCCACCGCCCGCGGCGTCTGAGCGACTGTCGTCCTCGTGGCGCTCCCAGTCGGCCAGTTCCCGCAGGTGTTCGCCGATGTGCACCGACGCACTGTCCGCCCGCGAGACGACGATACCGAGCATCGTCGTGTGTTCGGGCCGGCGCTCCAATGAGCGTTGCCATCTTCTGCCCGTTCGACAACATTTAACTCGTACTATACGTCTGTGATAGTTTTAAGACTCTCAGACCGTGTACTATGTGTATGCCACCAGTTCTCCAGAGCGTTCCAACGAGTCTCGACGAGTTCAACACAGAGTACGGCGACCTGGTCGTTTCCTTCGGCATCACAGTTGTGTCGTTTGTTGTCACGTTTCTCGTGCTGTACTTCGTCGGCAAACCGCTCGCGGTCCGACTGACGAGGCGTGCGCTCGACCAGCGGGCGTTCTCTCAGTCGATTGTCAACCTCGGAACAACCGTCGCCGGCACCGTCGCGGTGTTCGGTGCCGTGGCAATCGCCGCGGTGGTCGCCGGGTTCCCGGTGATCCTCTCGGCCTTTGCGACAATCTTCGCGGCGCTCGCGCTCGGATTCGCGTTTGCGGCCTCCAACGTCGTCGAGAACTTCGTCGCCGGCATCTTTATTATAAAGGACGAACCGTTCGGTATCGGCGACTACATCGAGTGGGAGGGCAACAGCGGTATCGTCCGCGACATCAACCTCCGCGTGACGAAACTCGACACCTTCGACAACGAACTCGTCACGGTGCCGAACGGCGAACTGGCGAACAA
>JAQCNG010000321.1 GCA_028275145.1 Halovenus sp.
TCGTCGATGCTGCCGTCCGGGCGTCGCTCCCGCGCCCGGAGGTCGAACGGGTGCCAGTCGGTCTCGACCGGCGGGCCGTCGCGACCCTCGCGGTACTGGTCGAACGACTCGTACCCCAGATAGCAGAACGGACAGACGTAGTCGGCGTACACGAGCACGCCGGGGGCGTCGTCGCTCGCCGCCAGGGTGTCGGTCTGGTTGCTCATACTAGTTCTCGGGCCGGGAAAGACAAAACCCTGCCTGTCGCGGCCACACTGTCGCCGGTGACCCGAGCCCGGGCGGATTATTAACGAGTGTCCTGGATATAATAACGCTTTTGACCGTGGAGCGGATAGAAAGAACGTGAGCGGAGTCGTCGACCGGACAGACACGGCGGTGGCCGACGGAGACACAGTCGTCGACATGGCGGACGTGACCTTCGGCTACGGTGACACAGTCGCGGTCGAGGAGGTGTCGCTGTCCGTCGAGGCGGGGGAGTTCCTGGGGATACTCGGGCCGAACGGGTCGGGGAAGACGACGCTGTTGCATCTGATGATCGGCCTGAAACAGCCCGATGCGGGGACAGTAGAGCTGTTCGGCGAGCCGACAGACGCCTTTGGGGAGGGCGAGCGCATCGGCTACGTGGCCCAGCGGGCAACGGACCGCGGTGACGCGATGCCGATATCGGTCCGCGAGACGGTGCTGATGGGACGGTTCCCACACGCCGGTCACGGGCGCATCGGGAGCGAGGACCGCGCGGCGGTCGACCGGGCGCTCGACCGGGTGGGCATCGCGGCGCTCGCGGACCGCCCCATCGACCAGCTCTCGGGCGGCCAGCGCCAGCGGACGTTCATCGCCCGAGCACTGGCCGCCGAGGCCGACCTGCTCGCGCTCGACGAACCGACCGTCGGCGTCGACGTGGACTCCCGGACCGCGTTCTACGACATGCTCGACGAACTCAACAGCGAGGGGATGACCATCGTCCTCATCGAACACGACGTCGACATCCTGACCACACACGTCGACACAGTCGCCTGTCTCAACCGCCGGCTCTACCACCACGGCGACACCACCTCCTTCCTGGAGAGCGACGCCATCGAGGCGGCCTACGGCCGCCGCAGCGGTATCGTCGACCACCACGGGTGACCACCAGATGAGCCAGGACACCGCCGACCCCGCCGACGAATCCACCGACGCGGTCACCGAGAGCGGTGGCGCCACGACCGAGAGGTTCCCGCAGTCGGGCGGACTCCGGCAGCCCCTGGAGTATCTCGGCCTCGGTGTGACGGCGTTGCTCGCGGTCGCGATGGTCGCACTCGTCGCGTTCGACTGGCTGCAGACGCTGTCTGGGCCACTCGGCGGCGTGGGCGAGGCCGGGTTCGGGCTCTACGAGGAGGCCGGTCGAGCGCTGGACAGCCTGCTTGGGACGAACGTGTTCTGGGTGTCGACCACACTGCGGGCGGTGGCGACCGGGGTGCTCGTGGGCGTGATGGCGCCGCTGGTGGGGGCCTTTCTGGTCCACCGGCAGATGGCGCTCATCGGGGAGACACTCGCCCACACCGCCTTTGCCGG
>JAQCNG010000323.1 GCA_028275145.1 Halovenus sp.
GTGGACATCGCCGACAGTCTCGGAGAGGCAGTTCATGTTGGTCTCGCCGGTCCAGTACAGTTCGGGCAGGTCGTGTTCGGCACCGAGCTGGTTTGCCCCGGAGAGCGCCGGCATCGCGTGGCGGTAGACGTGGCGCATGAACTCCCGCCAGCCCAGCACCTGCCGGATGGCACCCTCCGCGGAGTTCAGCGCCACCGTGTCGTCGTCGTGGTAGGCCTCCTCCATCGCCTCGACAACCTCCATCGGGTGGAGCAGGCCGACGTTGATGCTCGACCCCAAAAGCGCGTGGGCCATCGCCCAGTCGTCGGCCCGCATCGCGTCCTGGTAGGGGCCGAACTCGGGCAGGCGCTCCTCGACGAACTGGCGGAGCTGTCGGACGGCCTGTCGCCGGGTCACCGGCCACGGAAACGCCTCGAGGTCGGTGCTGCCCCAGGTGTCGAACTCGTCGGCGACCCAGTCTGCGGTCCGTGCGGTCAACTCGTCCCGGTCGTGTTCCGGTAGCGGCGGCGACTCCCAGTCCTCGGGCGGAAACTCCTGGTTCTGGTCGTCGTAGTTCCACTCGCCGCCGACCGGGTCGCCGTTTTCCATCAGAACGCCCGTCTCGCGGCGCATCCACCGGTAGAACGACTCGTGGCGGAAACTGTCGCTCCCACTCCCGTTTGCCCACTCGTCGAACGCCTGCCGGGTGCTGAGAAACAGCTCGTTTCCCACAATCCGGATGTCGCCACCGGCGGCCTCGACGAGTTCGGTGAACCGCTCGGGTGAGCCGTAGCTCGGCGACCGCATGGCCACGAGTCGGGCGTCCGGATACGCCGCGAAGAACTGCTCGAAAGCCTCGCCGAACGTTTCGGCTCTGATGTAGATCACGTCGTAGCCCGCCTCGCGCAACCGGTCACGGAACTGCCGCATGGCCGAGAACAGCAGCGTCAGCTTGTGGTGGTGGTACGGTTTGCGCCGGGCGAACCCGTGGGACTCGACGAGAACCACACGGCTCCCATCCGGTGCGCGGGCGAGCGGGCCTGTTGCTGTGCTGAGTTGCGTCCCGAGCACCCACGGAACGTCGTTCGCCTCGAGGTCGTACTCCGGCGGTGTGCCAACCGGCGGCTGTTGCATACCTCGCGTACGTGCTGGGGATGTATAGATGCACGCTCGCCGTCGTCCAGTCGCGGAGAGCAACGGCTTTGATGCCGGGCGGACAACAGCCCGGTATGGTCGGTGTCAGCGAGTCGATCCGGATAGAGAGGCCACCCGAGGCGGTGTTCGCGTATCTGGACCAGCCCGAGAACCACGCGGTGGTGACGCCCAGTCTCGCCGAATCCGAGACGGTCGAACAGCTCGACAACGGCGGCAAGCGCGCCCGGTACGTCTACGAGATGGCCGGCATCTCCCGCGAGGGGTATCTCACCGAGACGACCCACGAGGACGGCCAGCGCATGGTGTTCGAGCTCTCGGGGGGTATCGCCGGTGAGATCGATATCAGGTTTGCCGACGCCGACGGCGGGACCGAGGTCACCTACAGCGCGGAGTACGAGCTTCCGGGGGGTGTACTCGCCGCGGTAGCGGAGCCAATCGCCAGACGGTTCAACAGACGACAGCTCGAAAAGACACTCCGGACCCTGCAGGCACGTCTCGAGACAGACAGCCCGGAGTCCGGGGAGTAGCCACCGACCCGACCCCGGTGAGAGCACCCGTTCGCGCCGGGTGACGAAACACCCAAACCTGCCCCCCGGCTACTGACGCCTGTTGATCTCACGCCGACAGGTCCAGGCTGCGGGAGTTCTCGTCGGGCTGGCGACGGTCGCACTGGCCGGATACGTGGTCGGGTTCACCGACGTCCTCGCGACGATACAGACACTCTCGGTACGGCAGACACTGGTTCTGGTCGGCATCGGACTGGTCCCGCTCGGACTGTGGGGGGTGGGGCTCTGGCTCGCACTCGATACAATCGGCGCAACAACGGCTCTGGGCCGGGCGGTGTTGCTCTTCTGTGTCTCCCTGTTTTTCAACAGCGTCACACCGTTTGGACAGGCGGGTGGTGCACCGCTCAGCGGCGGGGTCATCGCACAGGCCGTCCGGACCCCCTACGAGCGGGCGCTCGCGGCAATCGGCGGTCTCAACGCCATCAATACGCTCGCCACGCTGTGTCTCTGGGTGCTCGGCGGGGCGGCGCTGGCGGCGAGCGGAGAGACCACCGGCGCTCGCGGGTCGGTCGTCGTCGCGACAATCGGGGTCACCGGGACGGCGGTGGCGGTGGTGCTGGGCTGGCGGGCGCGCGAGACTCTGGCGGGGTTTGTCACGAGAGCACTCGCGTCGACGCTGGCCGTCGCCGGGCGGTTCGCCCCGCGCTGGTCGGCACCACCGGCCACGGCTGTCGCCGACCGCGTCGATGGGTTCGTCGCGGCAATCGAACGGCTCGCGGCCTCCCGCCGGCGACTCGTCGGTATCCTCTGTCTGGTTGTGGCCGGCCAACTCACGGTCGTGTTCGTGCTGTACACCGCGCTGACGTTTCTCTCCGACCCGGCGTTCGCGGCCGTGCTGTTCGTGGTCCCGCTCTCCCGGACCGCGACGGCGGTGCCGACACCCGGTGGCATCGGCGGCGCCGAGGCGCTCATGACCAGCCTGCTCGTGACCGTGGCCGGCACCAGTCCGGTGGTGGCGGGGGCCGCGACAGTGCTCTACCGGGTGACGGCGTTCTGGATTCCGGCCCTCATCGGCGGTGTCGGCGCTGCCGGCCTGTTGCTCGGAAGCCGGCGGTGAACCGCCCGAGGCCGTCGAGACAGCCCGACCGTCAGCGGCCGTGTCGCGACAGGGCCGACACACACCGGCCCGACTGTCTCCTTCGACAGCCGGTTTCAGTTCACACTCCGGTTTCGTCCCCGTTGTCGCTGTCCTCGTCGGCACTCGCCGTGAGACCGGCGTCTGCCTCGCGCTCCAGCGCGGGCGGGGTGTCGTGGGACTCGGAGTAGCCGTCGAACCAGCGGGCGATGCGTTCGATGCGGTCGACGATGTGGCCGGGTCGACCGCTCCGGGAGAGTTCGTGGCCCTCGTCGGGGTAGCGCACGAGTCGGGTGTCGACACCGTGCTTGCGGAGGATTCGGTGGAACAGTTCTGCCGTGCAGGCGGGGGTCCGGTAGTCGTCCTCGCTGTGGAGCAACAGCGTCGGCGTGTCCACCTCGTGGGCGTGGCCGGTCGGGGAGTGCTCCCAGAGAAACGCCGGTTCCTCCGAGGGTGTGGTGTCGAAGTCACCCTCGACCAGTTTGTACGCCGCGTCGGTCGAGCCGTAGAAGCTGGTGAGGTCGTAGACGCCGCGCTGGCTGACCGCCGCCTCGAAGCGGTCGTCGTTGCCGACAATCCAGGCGGTGGCGAACCCGCCGAAGCTTCCGCCGGTGACGAACAGCTGGTCCTCGTCGACGTAGTCGCGCTCGGCGGCCGTCTCCACACCGGCCAGCACGTCGCTGGTCGTCACCGCACCCCAGTCGCGCTCGATGGCGGACATGAACGCCTCGCCGTAGCCGGCCGACCCGCGAGGGTTCGACCAGAACACGACGTAGCCCCGCGCCGCGAGTGTCTGGAACTCGTGCCACATCGTCCCGCTGGTGGTCCACATCGCGTGCGGGCCGCCGTGTATCTCCACGACCATCGGGTACTGCTCGTCCGGGTCGAAATCCGGCGGCGTGAGCAGCCAGCCCTGGAGCCGTTCTGGCCGGTCGCCGGCACCCGCGGTTTCGCCGGGCTCGTAGCGGAGTTCCTCGGGCTGTGAGACGGCCCGGTCGTCGAGATAGTCGGCGTTGAGGCTGGTGAGCCGTCGCCGCTCGACCCCCTCGTGGCTGGTGGCGAACAGGTCACCCGGGTGGTCCCACTCGCTCTGGACCACCGCGACGAGGTCATCGCCCACGTGGGCACCGTCGATGCTGGTCCAGTCCTCGCGGACGACCCGGCCGGCGTCGCTCCCGTCCCCGTCCCAGGCCACAGACCACAGTGCCACCGCGCCCTCGTCGGGTGTGGTGAAATAAAGCCGTTCGGTGTCGGGGCCCCACTGGGGTGTCGTGTCGTAGCTCAGCGTCCGGTCGAGGGTCTCGGTCGGATGACTGACGCTGCCCTCGTCGACGTCGAGCACTTTCAGCTCGGTCTGCCGGAGCGTGGACTGGTCGGGGTCGGTGAACGTGTGTGCGACCCGGCCGTCGGCCGTCGCCGCGAGCTGTTGGCCCCAGCCGGTGGTGGTGTGGACCGTCTCCGTGACCCCCGCCGCGAGGTCGTGAGCGACAATCTCGTAGGAGAGCGAGTCGTCCGGGTCGGGGTCGCCGACCGACCTCGCGTAGTAGAGAGTGTCGCCGTCGCCCCAGGTCGGGCTGGCAAAGTCACGGTCCCCGTCGGTGAGACGCTCGACGCTCCCGTCGGCGAGGGCCGCCAGATAGACGTGGGTCCGCCCACCGTCGAAGTACTGTTCCATCGAGCGAAAGACCGTGCGGTCGAGGACCCGCAGGTCCGGGTCCTCGGGTTCGTACCCGTTCGCGTCGGTGTCGTGACCCTCCTCGCGCTCTGTCGCGCTGGCACGCTGGGTGAACGCGATGTGTTCACCGTCCGGACTCCACGCGATGTCACCGACACCACCGGCGACGTCGGTCACCTGCTCGCCCTCGCCGCCGCCGGTCGGAACGACCCACAGTTGCGGGCGGTCGTCGTCCGCGCCGCGGGTGGAGACAAAGGCCAGGCGGTCACCGTCGGGGCCGAACCGCGGCTGGCTGTCGACCCCTTCGCTGATGGTGAACCGCTGTGGTCCACCGCCGCCCGTGGACGCCATGTACACCGTCGACTCGTAGGATTCGCCGTCCTCCGGGACCGTCCGCACGAACGCCACGCGGTCGCCACCCGGCGCGACGCGTGGTTGCTCGACCTGTGCGATATCCTCGAAATCCCGCGCAGCTACCCTGTTCACGGCCCCTGTTTGGCTGGCGCACACATGAATGTTCGAGATGGCGTGTCGACGTGTTTTTTCACCGGGAGTCGAAAGAACAGGCAGTGAGCGAACCCGCGAGCGGGCGCATCGTCGCCGCCTACCTGGCCGCCATGGTCTGTGTCTCCGCCGCCAGCATCGCGGCGCTCTACGGACTGTTCGTGTCGGGGTTCCCGGAGTTTCTCTCCAGACTGGCCGAGAGCCCCGTTACCGCCGTCCAGAACGACCCCGTGAGTCCCGCGCTCGCGCTCACGAGCACACTGCTCGCGGTGGTGCTCGTGGGGCTGGTTGTCGCCTTCGGGGCGAGACACGGGCCGGCCGCCACCGGGGAGCGCTCCCGCCGGTCAGACGAGGAGTGAACGGACCACCAGTTGCGCTCGAAGCGAAACGGCCAGCGACCAGTCGCGGGCAGACGGGTCCGACGGCGTCGACTGTCGTCACCACCGGGGAAACGGCCGTGCATGTCAATCTTTCATCCGATGGTTTTAATCCCGTGAACACCCGATGTGGTTGTAATGGCTTTTGAGGAACTTCTCGAGGACCCGGTCATACAGAAGTACCTGCACGAACTGGTCGGCCCGCGGGGGATGCCGGTCGCGGCCGCGCCGCCAGACGGTGAGGTGACAGACGAGGAACTGGCGGAGGAACTGGGGATGGAACTCAACGACGTGCGGCGGGCGCTGTTTATTCTCTACGAGAACGACCTGGCCAGCTACCGCAGGCTCCGTGACGAGGACTCCGGTTGGCTGACATACCTCTGGACCTTCGAGTACGAGAACATCCCGGAGCAACTCGAGGAGGAGATGCACAGGCTGCTCGCGGCGCTCGAGGACCGCCACGAGTACGAACTGGAGAACGAGTTCTACCTCTGTGAGAACTGTGGCATCCGCTTCGAGTTCGGCGAGGCGATGGAGTTTGGCTTCCAGTGCCCGGAGTGTGGCACGTCGGTGGACGCGATGGAGAACACCCGGCTGGTCGACGCGATGGAGGGTCGCATCGAACAGCTCCGGGAGGAACTCAACGTCGAATCCGCACAGGTCGAGGTCTGATGCCGGAGACAGAGCTCCCGCTCGCAACCCGGTGTTACGTCGAGGGCGAGGCCCGGGAGCGTGCACTCACCTCGCTGGGGTCGTTGCTCGACAACGACATCGGCGAACTGGACGTGACCCACACCCTGGAACTTCGGGACGACGGGTTCCCGCTGGTCGAACTGTCGGGCCCGGACGCACGGGCGGCCGCGAACGTTCTGCGCGAGCAGTGGGGCGAGGCCACACCCCCGGCGTCCGGCGAGGTTGGCGTCGGCACGCTCGAATCCTGGGACGAGGAGGCAGTTTTGCTGGATGCGGGCGAGCGTGTCAGAGTTGGTCGTGACAGTCTCGGACTCGGGCCGGGTGACCCCGGGGAGATACGCACCCGGTACGGACTCGTCCAGCACGTGCCGCTCAGATTCGTCGGCGGCGAGTCACCACGGCTGGCCGACGCGGAGCGTGACCGACTCTACGACTGGACCCGGGGCGAGGGTCGCGTGAACGTCAACAGCGCGACCCGGGCCGAGGTCAGGGCGACGGTCAACCGGGCCGGTCACGCGCGGGATATCGTGACAGTCGAACGACTCGGGTTGCTCGAACAGAGTATCGTCTGCAAGCCGGAGACCGACCCGCCGGGATTGCTCGCCAGCATCGGCGAGTATCTCCCGTCGGAACTGCTCTGTGTCGTCCCATGAGGCGCAAACGGCTCCTCGCGGTCGGTGCGCTGTTTGCTCTGGTCGCGCTGTCTGGCTGTCTTGGCGGTGGCGGCGAGATAAGTGAGGACAAACTGACGAAGAACGCCGAGTACGACTGGGAGAAAAACGTGACCGCCCACTACAACGTGACCACCTCCTCGCTGCTGTCGTTCTCGTCGAACGACTACCGGGCGATCATCAGCGTCGAGAACCGGTCCACGCTGGAACTGTCCCGGTCCACGCTGTTCAGGGGTGACCAGTCCGTCTCGATCCGGTCCCTGCAGTTTCGCTACCCCAACGGGACAGTCGTCAACGCGACCCACGGGAATCTCACCGCTGTCCAGCAGTCCGACGAGACAGAGATACGCGTCCCCGCGGAGAACGGAACCGTGGCGTACTCGGCAAACTGGGGTGGAGCGTCGCAGGCCTACGGTGGCAGTCCCCGCACCTGGCGGGTCCAGACCCCCGTCGAGGGGTCTCACGAGGTGGTGATGCCGAACGGCGCGCGCACGGACCTCCCGCTGTTCTCGCTGACCAGTCCCGGCAGTCCCAGCAGTTCTGTCGAGGACAACCGCGCGCACCTCCGCTGGGACGACCTCGGCAGCGGGACGATTACCGTCCGGTACTACCTGGTTCGTGACCTGTTCCTGTTCGGCGGCCTGTTCGCTATCGCGGGACTGGTCGGCGGCGGCGGCATCGTCTACTACTACCGCGGGATACAGCGGGCAAAGAAAAAGCGCGAGGAGGTCGGTCTGGACGTGGAACAGGACGACGACGACGTCGGCGACGACGGTCCACCGCCTGGCGTCCGGTAGCGATCCGACCGCGCTGTCACGGTGCTGTGGTCAGTCGAGAAACTCGATCCCGGTAATCTCGAATCGTGCGCCACCGGTCTCGGCGGTGCCAAGCGAGATATCCCAGCCGTGTGCGTTGACGATTGTCCGAACGATGGAGAGTCCGTACCCGCTGCCGTCTCTGGCCGTCGTGACCCCGTGGTCGAACACTTCGTCACCGAGTTCCGGCGGAATACCGGGACC
>JAQCNG010000328.1 GCA_028275145.1 Halovenus sp.
TGTCGTTTCTTGTAGTTCTGGAAGTCGGCCTGCTTGCGCCGGAGGCGGGACTCGAGGTCGTCGGCCCGGTCGGCCTGGTCGGCGCGTTCGGCGTCGACGCGCCCGAGTGCCTCCCCCAGCACCGCCAGTGTGTGTGCGACGTGCTCGGACGACGCCGCCTCGACGGCCTCGTCGAGTCGGTCGCCCGGTTCGACCGCCGACGGTTCTACGAGACCGCTCTCGACGGCCCGGGCGACCACGCCCTCGCTGTCGGCCAGATCGAGCAGTTCCGGGTCCTCCACAGTCGCCTCGGCGGTTCCCTCGACCGGAGCGTCGACTCCCTCGCCGGTCGCGTCGTCCGCCCCGCCGTCAGCACCCGACGTCTCCTCCACCTCACCCTCTCTGGTCTGTCTGTCGCCGGAGTCGCTCATACTCGTGTGCAGGTCCTTTGCTGATAAAAAGCGACCGACATCTGCTCGACTCCGGCCACGGTTGCCCATCCGTCTCGTGAACCTGGCCAACATCTGCTCGACTCCGGCCACAGTTGCCCATCCGTCTCGTGAACCTGGCCACCGTGTGCGAAACAGGGCCGGTCGACTCCCGCTCCCGCGCTGTCCGCACGCCGGCCGGTCGGTTCGCCCGTGCGGGCGTCGAGTGGGCGCTCGCACGCGGCCGCAGTCGACTGTACCAGTCTGGCAGTCAGTTTCGTATACTCCGGAAAGTCAGTTTCAAGCCGGGCGCAGACGAGAGCGTAGATATGGAGGTACAGAACGTCACGGCGGATGCAGAGGTGTTCACGTGCAACGCGTATCTCGTGTCAGGGGCCGAACCGACACTGGTCGATGCAGGCGCGATGTCGGGCGTGGTCGATGTCGTCCGCGAGCACACGGACGAACTCTCGCGGGTGGTGTTGACCCACCAGCACGGCGACCACGTCGGCGAACTTGACGCCGTGCTGTCGGCGTTCGACCCGGACCTGTACGCCTACGGCGACCATCCCGAGCGCACGCACACGCTCCAGGACGGGCAGGAACTCACCGTCGGAGCGGAGGCCTTCGAGGTGGTGTACACACCCGGCCACGCCGACGACCACGTCTCGCTCGTCGGTGAGGGGGCGCTGTTCTCGGGTGACGTGGTCGTCTACAACGACGGGGCCTTCGACGACGGCAGTTTCGGACGCACCGACTACCCCGGCCAGTCCCGCGAGCAACTCGTCGAGAGCATCGAGCATCTGCTCGACCGGCTCCCCGGGAGCGTCGACCGGCTGTACGCCGGCCACGGCGACGTCTACAGGGGCGACGTGCGCGGGGTCGTCGAGCGGGCACTCGAGCGGGCACGGCGGCGCGAACCGAAGTACCCCGACGAGTGAGCGGCCACCGGTCCGGGGTAGAATATAGACCAGTATAGATATCTATATACCGCACACAACCAGTAATAGGACGATAGTGGAACAGGCTGGAAACAGTTGGCACAGACGTTCAGACACCAAAACTATTATAGTAGTTCTTCACCCATCAACAACCGATGCCAGAACAAGGGGCGAACGGACGGTTCACCCGGCGTCGTTTTCTAACTGCAACGGGCGTAGCAACCACAGCGGCCGTCGCGGGTTGTCTCGGAGGTGGTGACGACGGTGGAATCGACTTCGTACTGAACCCTGCCGAGGAGTCAGTCGACATCGAGGCACAGTACCAGCCACTGTTCAACGAGATCGAAGACGAGTTCGATGTCACGATGAACGGTCTCCAGACGGCGAGTTACGCGGGAACGGTCGAGGAGATCGAGGCCGCCGGCGACGGCGACCGGGTGTACGCGGACACCTCTCCGAGCGCAGTGCCGCGACTCGGCGACTCGGCCGACGTGGTCGGACTCCGCGTGGCCTTCGGTGCGGAGAAGTACTTCAGCCTGATGGTGACCCGGCCCGACACCGGTATCGAGAGCCTCTCGGACCTCGAGGGCGAGGACGTGGCGACCCAGAACGTCTCCTCGCTGTCGGGCGGTATCGCGCCGTTCTGGATGCTCCAGGAGCAGGGTGGGCTCGACATCGGTGACGCACCCGACGGTGGGAGTGCCGGTGACTTCAACTGGGTGCAGGCCGACGCACACGATACCGCGGTCAACAGCGTGGTCAACGGCGACGTGGCCGCGTGTGGCGCTGGTGCGTTCGTCACGGTCGAACACGTTCCGGAGGACCAGATTCTGAACGCCGAGAACGGGCAGGAACTGGCCGACATCTCGCCGGACTTCGCGGACGCCGGTACGGCAGACCCGGAGCTCCAGTTGCTGAAGATCTCGCCGTCGCTCCCCCGTGCACCCATCCTGGCAAACGCCGGCTGGGACGACGACCTGCGTCAGGATATCGACGAGTTCATGCTCAACGCCGAGCGGAGCGAGTTCCAGCACGACGGGTTCGAACTGGCCGACGAACTCGGGGCCGACCTGCCCGACGAGATGCTCGAGGACTACAACGGTGACGGGGTGGCCGACAACCCCCAGGAAGCCTACGGCCTGAGCGACGCACAGATGGAAGACTGGCAGCAGTTCCAGGACAACGAGCTGTGGTTCAGCGGTGTCACCGAGGGGACCGCCGAGGACTACGAGCCGATCAACCAGTTCGCCAGCGCCATTGGTCTCGACCTCAGCAACGTCTCGTGACGACTGTATCGAGCTGAGAACCACTCATCGATTACACCAGCGTAACAGAGAATGAAAAAGATAGTCGTCGACGGGGTCACAAAGACGTTCGGAGACACCGTCGCGCTCGACAACGTTTCGTTCGAAGTTCCAGCCGGAGAGTTCGTCGCGATTCTCGGGGTCTCAGGTTCGGGCAAATCGACGTTGCTCCGCTGCATGTCTGCACTCACCGAGCCGACGGAGGGTGAGATAATCATCGACGAGGAGCCGATGGTCACGCCTCGCCCCGAGGTTGCCATGATCTTCCAGCAGCACAACATCATCGGAGATATGACCGCCTACTCGAACGCGCTGTCGGGTGCCATCCACGAGGCTGGGCTCGTCGAGAGCATCTTCCAGCTTCAGGACCGCGACGAGAAAGAGCGTGCGCTGGAGGCGCTCGACACTGTTGGCCTTCTCGACGAGGCCCAGAAGAAGGCCCGCCGGATGAGCGGCGGCCAGCAACAGCGTGTCGGCATCGCTCGGGCGCTCGTCCAGCGACCGACAGTGTTGCTGGCCGACGAACCGGTGGCCAGTCTCGACCCGGGGAGTGCACAGGACGTGATGCGGTATCTCCAGCACGCCGCCGAACAGCGTGACCTCACCACGTTCATCAGCCTCCACCAGGTGAACATCGCACGGAAGTTCGGCCAGCGGTTCATCGGACTCCGGGACGGACAGAAGGTGTTCGACGGCTACCGCGACGAGCTCACAATCGACGCTGTCGACAAGATATACGGCGACATCGACACGGAGGGGATGTTCGTCAGACCCGACAGCGAACCCGACGGGAGCCCAACGGAGGTTGCGCGATGACCGGCCGGGACGGGGAGCCAACCGAACCGGTCGCCGACGGCGGTACCGAGGACCCAGCGCCCGACGGCGGTGTCGAGGACGCAACGGCCGAGGGCGAGGCTCCGCTGGAGACGGGCGGGACGGTCCAGAGCGACATCGAGCGGGCGGAACTGAGCATCAAAGAGCAGTTCGAGAACATCCGACAGACCCGCCGACGGCGCGCAGTCGGGTGGGTTGCTCTGCTGGGTGTTCTTGGGTACCTGCTGGGTCAGGGGATGGCCGCGACGGAGATGATTCGGCCCGAACTCCGGTGGAGCGCCTTCGCGGACGCACTGACCCAGTACTTCCCGGTAACGTCGTTCGGCGGTGTGCCCTTTATCGACTTCGGGCAGTACTACGAGTTCATCGTCGAACTCAATCTGCTGTACGACCCCTCGGTCGGTGACCTGTTGCTCCAGTGGCCCCCCGATTTCTGGGCGTTTTTCGTCGAGGAACTGGGTATGTTCACCATCTTCGGTGAGGCCGGAATCACGCTCTCGATGGGGTTCGTCGGGACCATCATCGGGTTTCCTCTGGCGCTTGTGTTCAGCATCCTCGCCTCGGAGCGTGTCACCCCCTTCCCGTTCAACTTCATCTTCCGTGCGGTGATGTCGTTTATCCGGGCGATCCCGGCGATTGTCTGGGCGCTCATCTTCGTGCCGCTGGCGTCGCTCGGTCCGGTGCCGGCGACACTCGCTATCGGACTCAACACGGTCGGTAATCTCGGTCGCCTGTTCGTCGAGGACCTCGAGGAACTCGAGGAGGGTCCGATCGAGGCGATGCAGACCACCGGCGCGAGCAAGCCACAGATAATCTTCTTCGGCATGCTGAGCCAGGTGAAAACCTCGTTCATCGCGTGGACGCTGTACATCTTCGAGATCAACGTCCGGTCGGCGGTGACCGTCGGTGTCATCGGGGCCGGTGGACTCGGCTCCGTCGTCAACGCACAGCGTGGCCAGTTCGAGTACACCAACATGATGGCGACGCTGCTGTGTATCTTCATCCTCATCATGGCCGTGGAGATATTCAGTCAGCGTCTCCGTGCCCGCCTGCGCTCCGACGAGGAAAAGCGCGGTTGGTGGGAACTCGTCACCGGGTTCCCCCAGCGGATGGCCGAGTCCGCGATGCGCTGACCCCGGCATCCCCGACGTTCGACTCTCCGTTGACCTACCGGAGGCCACTCTGCTCACCAAAGCCTGTCGAACTCCCCGAGCGTCGCTCTGCTCGCCGGAGCCTGTTCACTTACCTCCGATTACTACTCGCCACGGCAGAACCAGCCCAGATACGTCTCCGTCTGGCAGAGCTCTGTTGTTCACATCTGATAATCGGGGAACAGATTCAAGTCAACTCTGGTCAACAACAGACACATGGGTGTCGAGCAGACAGTCGAGGACATTGACCGGAGGCTGGCAACAGCGTTTGGCCTGTACGCGCTGACCGACGCCAGTCTCCACGAGGCGGCAGCAGTCTCCGACGTGACGACGCTCGAACTCGAGATGGCAATCGAGGAGGCCGGCCTCGGGGAGGCGGTCGACCTCGATACGGAGGGTGATGTCTCCGAGACAATCGACGACCTGCTCGACGACAGCTAGAAGCGCAGGTCCGCAACGGCGTTGCGCACCGTCTCGAGCAGGGCCGTCGGCTCCGCTTCGCCGACCAGCGTGACGTGTCCCATCTTGCGGAGGTCGTAGACCTCGTGTTTGCCGTACCAGTGCAGGGCCAGTCTGTCCCGCGTCAGGGCGTCCTCGACACCGGCCAGGTGTGCCTGCCGACGTGTCTCCACGTCGCCGAGGATGTTCGCCGAGGCGGTCGGTCCGCGCCGGTCGGTCGCCCCCAGGGGCAGTCCGAGCACGCCCCGGAGATGTTGCTCGAACTGCGAGGTGTGACAGCCCTCGATAGTCCAGTGCCCGGAGTTGTGGGGGCGAGGGGCAATCTCGTTGAGCAGTACGTCGCCGTTGGTCTCGAACAGTTCGACCCCGAACACCCCCCGTCCGGAGAGCACATCGAGCACGTCGAGTGCCACCTCGCGGGCACGCTCGCGAACCGCCTCGGTCGTCCGGGCCGGCGAACAGGTCGTCCGGAGTATCTCCGCCTCGTGGATTGTCTCGGTGACGGGAAACGTGTCCCGCTCGCCGTCCCCGACCGCGCCCATGACGGCCAGCTCCCGGTCGTAGTCGACGAACTCCTCGACCATCGCCGGCCCGTCGATGGCCTCGAACGCCGTCCCGACGCCGTCGGGTGACTCCACGGGGACGTTCCCGCGGCCGTCGTACCCGCCCTCCCGGGCTTTCAGCATCGCCGGATAGCCAAGCTCCTCGAGTGCCGCCCGGAGGTCGGCGACCGAGTCGACCGCCCGGAACGCGGGAACGGGAACCCCGGCGTCGCGCAGACGGCGCTTCTGGACCAGTTTGTCCTGGATGAGTCGCAGCGTCTCCGGATGGGGGTGGACCGGCGTCCCGGTCGCCTCGCTGACCCGCTCGAGCGCGTCCGGGTCCGCGAGTTCGATTTCGAAGGTGAGGTAGTCGGCACGCTCGGCGAGTGCCCGAACCGTCGCCTCGTCGTCGAAATCGCCGACAATCTGGTCGCGCACGACCGGCGCTGCCGGGGCGTCCGGTGTCGGGTCAGAAACAACGAGTTCGACACCCAGCGGCGCTGCTGCCTCGCCGAGCATCCGACCCAACTGTCCGCCCCCGACGACGCCCACTGTCGTCTCCGAGGGAACGTGTGACATATCTCCCGTTCCCGCGAGAGGGGCAAATACGCATCGTTTTCCACCTCGTCGAGCGGTAGATTCTTTGATGGGTGTTCCCAACCGGCAGA
>JAQCNG010000330.1 GCA_028275145.1 Halovenus sp.
TCCTCGGGAATCTCCGGTTCCTCGCTGTCTCTGCGGCGGTAGTAGAGTTTGCGGGGACAGTACGCGGCGGTTTCGATGTCCCGAAACGAGTGCATGGCGGGGTGTGGTCGCGTCTCCGAGTATAAACCCGCGGTGCTGGATGGCAAACGCTCATGTGTGCGAACGCCGAGAGAGGGGTATGGGCTGGCTGTCTGACATCGGTGAGCGGGCCGAGCGCGTGGGCCTGTTCGTCGACGGGCCGAACGTGTTCCGCGAGGAGTTCGACGTCGACCTGGACGACCTGCGGGCGGTCGCCGGCGAGGAGGGCCGCCTCGCCGTGCGGCGGCTCTATCTGGACGAGCACGCGACGCCGAACCTGCTGCGGGCCGCCGAGGAGCGGGGGTTCGAGGTGGTCACCACGAGCGGCGACGTCGACGTGCGCCTCGCGGTGGATGCGACCGCCGCCGCCGTCGAGAACAGCATCGACGTGCTCGTGCTGGTCTCCCGGGACGCGGATTTCAAGCCGGCACTCGAACGGGCGGCCGCCCGTGGCGTGCGGACGGTTGCCGTGGCCCCTGGCGAGTACGGCCGCTCCGACGCGTTGCGCAACGCCGCACACGACGCACGCACGCTGGAGTAACCCGCCACACTCCCCGGACGGGGATAGAAAACGGTTTGCCGCCGGCAGCCACAGTTCGGGCATGGACCCGCGCATCCGCGAACACGCAGAGATTATCGCGAACCACTCCGTCGACCTCCAGGCCGGTGACAACGTCGTCATCCGCGCGCCACCGGCCGCGGAGGACCTTGTCGTGGCACTCCACGAGGTCGTCGGTGCACACGACGCCAACCCGCTGGCGCTGACCAGCAACAGTCGGTTCGAGCGGGCGTACATGCGCGCCGGCGAGGAGTTCGAAACCCCCGAACACCACCTCGCGCTCATCGAGGAAACCGACGTCTACATCGCGGTTCGGGCGGACACGAACGTCACCGAGACCAGTGATGTCGACCCGGAGACAAACGCCGCACGCTCGCAGGCTGCCCAGCCGATTCTCGGCGAGCGCCTCTCCAAGCGCTGGTGTCTCACCCAGTACCCCGCGCCGGCAAACGCACAGCTCGCGGAGATGAGCACCGAGGCCTACGCCGAGTTCGTCTACGACGCCATCGTCAAAGACTGGGGTGCCGTGCGCGACCACCAGGCCCAGATGGCCGAGATTCTCGACCCCGCCGACGAGGTCCGCATCGTCTCGGGTGACACCACCGACGTCCGGATGCGCGTCGACGGCAACCCCACGCTGAACGACTACGGCGAGAAGAACCTCCCCGGCGGCGAGGTGTTCACCGCGCCCGTCCGCGACAGTGTCGAGGGCGAGGTGCTGTTCGACAAGCCCCTCTACCACCAGGGCCGGGAGGTCACCGGCGTCCACCTCCGCTTCGAGGGCGGCGAGGTTGTCGAGCACAGCGCCGAGAAAAACGAGGCCGTTCTCACCGAGGTGCTCGACACCGACGACGGCGCACGCTACCTCGGCGAACTCGGCATCGGGATGAACCGCGACATCGACCAGTTCACCTACAACATGCTGTTCGACGAGAAGATGGGCGACACCGTCCACATGGCCGTCGGACGGGCCTACGAGGATACCGTCGGCGAGGCAAACGAACGCAACGAGAGCGCCGTCCACGTCGACATGATCGTCGACATGAGCGAGGACTCGTACATCGAGGTCGACGGCGAGCGCGTCCAGGAGGACGGCCGGTTCGTCTTCGAGGAGTAGCGGTTCTTTTCCGGGGGCGACTGTTAGGCCGGGTATGCGCCGGTTCAGCGAGGAGTACCTGACGGCAACCCGGACGGGGATGTGGGCCGACCGCGATGCGCTCGCCGACTTGGCGCTGCCGACACGCGAGCGCGTGCTCGACGTCGGCGCGGGCACGGGCGAACTCACCCGCGTGTTGCGCGAGGAGGCGGGCGGCGACCAGAGCAGCAACGGGGGTGGACAGGTCGTCGCGGTCGATGCGGACCCGGTGCTGGTCGGGGCGGTTCCGCCGCCCCGCCTGCTCGGTGACGCCACCCGACTCCCCGTCGCGGACGATGCCGTCGACCTCGTGGTCTGTCAGGCACTTCTGGTGAATCTCGATGACCCGGCGACGGCGCTCGCGGAGTTCGTCCGTGTCTCGACAGACCGCGTCGCGGCTATCGAACCGGACAACAGCGCGGTCAC
>JAQCNG010000331.1 GCA_028275145.1 Halovenus sp.
GTTGGCTGTTGCTGTCGGTATCGAACCGTTCGAGCGAGTTTGTCTCGATGCCGAGACTGTCGAGGAACGCCGCGATGTCCTGCATGAACTGCTCACCGGCGTCAGCGGTTGTCGTGACTCGCGTCTGGGAGATCTTCGGACAGTAGAGGTTCTTGTCGTGCTGTGCGGCAGGGGCGTTCATCTCGGCTCCGAAGTACGCGGAGAGGTACAGCCGCTTTTGCCAGTCGGCGAGGCGGTCGAAGTACCACGGTGTGGTGAACTCTGATTCGACCTTCTTTCCTGCGGGTGCCCCGAGCTTCTGCATCACGAGCTGGAAGGCGCGCGAACTGGAACGGATGCTGTGTTCTGTCGCCTCGAACGTTGTCCCGTCGATCTCGTGTGAGCGCTCGCGCGAGTAGATCGGCGAGGCCGTAAATCCGACACGCTCGATATCTCGCCCGATCGCTTCGAGGTCCTCAGGGTCACCGTAGAACGACGTGAGGCCGGCGTTCGTGAACGCTCCGTCGCCGGTGTGGTGGCCGAGGAGTTTGAGCAGATGCTGGAACGCCTCGTCGGTCGACCTGAGTGGCAACAGATCACGCTCGTGCAGTACCCGTCGGGTCTGTGGGCTCTCGTCGGCAAAGTCCCCCTCTGTCAGCAGGGTGAACTCCTCGACCGGTTCGTCGTCGATACCGCGAAACGGGTCGAGGCAGACCGTGTCGCCCGGTTCGAGGTCGCCGAGTTCGACCATCGCGTCGGGCGTCAGGAACGGGTGGTCGGCTGTCGCCTCGATGCTGTCGCCTGTTTCGGTTGTCACCTCGTAGACTGTCTCGCTATCTCGTGCGGTCAGCAGTCTGATACCCGATGCTATCTGTCTGTCCTCGGCTGCGACGACCGCCTGCTCGGTCTCGAAATCGTCCACGAGGTCCGCAATCTCCCGTCGCCGCCCGAACTGCAGACGAACCTCTGTCTCTCCAGAGAGGCAGTTGATATCGTAGCCGATCGCTCCCGGACTGATACAGCCGTCCTCGGCGTCGATACCGGCGACGCCGCCGACGGGGAAACCGTAGCCCTGGTGGGCGTCGGGCAGCGCGAGGGCGTGTGTCTGGATACCCGGCAGGTGGGTGGCGTTCTTGAGCTGCCGGAGACTCCTGTCGTCGGCGATCTCCTCCAGCAGGCGCTCGCTGGCGAGCACCCGGCCGGGAACGCGCATATCGCCCTCCTGTGGCAGCTCCCAGACGTACTCGCGGACGCGCTCGAGTGTGATGTTGCCGGCGTCGAACGTAGTCATGTTCCAGTATCCTCGCGGAAGCCACAATAAAGATTCGACAGGTCTGTCCCGGCTGTGGTGGACCCGAGCTGCACGCGTCACGGGTCGGCACCCGACGTGTGGTTGCGCGCCCGTGGGTGTCTGACAGTGGTCTGACGCAATTTAATAAGAGAGGAGGCCACACAGTAGCGTATGCGAGTTGGCGGGAGCGAGTTCGACCGCATCCGTTCGGTGCTGGAGGAGGCAGACGCCGAACAACCGCTGACAGCACAGGAGATTCTGGAGTTGCTCGCCGAGCACGGCGAGGAGTTCGACAGCGCCCACCGTGTCGCGACTGTCCTGGGGCGGCAGGCCGACGGCGGCAACATCGAGGTCATCCGCGAGCGGCCCTACCGGTACCGGGTTCCCGAAACACAGGCCGAACACAACTGAGGGCGTGTCTCTGCCGTGCTCGCGTCGTCGGGGGAGACTCAGTCCAGCACCCGCCGGGCGGTTCGCTGGTATATCTCCCGACACCGGTCGAGAACGTCGAGCGAGACGCTCTCGGTGGCCGTGTGTGCCTCGCCCCGCTCGGCGGGGCCACAGACGACACAGGTCGTGCCGGCGTCGGCCAGCCAGCCGGCATCCGTCGCGTGGGGTTTGATAACGGCCTCGGGGTCGCCGTCCTGTGACCCACCGGCAGCGGCAAGCACGCTCTCGGCGAACCCCTCCTCGTCACAGGCCATCGGTGGCAGGTCCTGATCGAGTTCGCGGCGCACACCCGGCAGGTCCTCCAGTGGCGCGCGCTCGCCGGGGACAGTGCGCTCGTCGACCGTAATCGTACAGCGCTCGGGGATGACGTTCCAGGCGGACCCGCCGTTGATCTCGGTGGCGACGACACTGCCCGCCACCGGCCGGCCGAACACCTCCGTTTCTGGCGTGGGGACCTCCTGCAACGCCGCGAGAGCCTCGCCGGCGTGGTAGACCGCGTTCTCGCCCGCCCCGGGTTCACTCGCGTGGGCGGCCTCACCCTCGGCGACCAGCGTGCTCGCCCGGCGGCCCTTGTGGGCGATGGCGACGTCGGTGACACCCGGCGCGGAGTACCCGGTCGAGCCCTCGCCGACCAAGGCGTAGTCCGGCACAAAACCGTCGTCGATTGCCGCGCGCGCGCCGCGCCCGCCAACCTCCTCACCCACGAACGAGACAAAGACCAACCCGTCCCGGTCAACGTTCCGGAACGCGAGCATCGCGGCGGCGACTGCACCCTTCATATCTGCCGACCCGCGCCCGTAGAGTCGGCCGTCGCGTTGCTCGACGAGGTACCCCTGGCCGTCGAACTGGCGCTCGTCCGGGGGAACCACGTCGTGGTGGCCGACGAGCGCGAGTGTCGACTCCGTGTCGCTGTCGACGCCGCTGCGGGCGATGACGTTCCCGTACGGGTCGCGTTCGACAGCGGCGTCGGTGTTGTCACGCAGCCACGTCTCGATGTACTCTCCGGCCCGCTGCTCGTCCTCGTGACTGGGTATCTCGACGATGTCACGGGCCAGGTCTGTGACCGCAACGCTGCTCATGGCTCAACACACAGGTGCGGCGTCAAAAAGTTCCACGGTCGTCTCCCCCGACGGCGGTCAGTGGTCGTGGCCGGTCATCTCGGCAAACGACTGTCCGAACCGCTCCTCGAACAGCTCCGCCGCGAGTGCCTCTGCCTCCTGGATTCGCTCGTCGGCCTCGCCCTGACTGTGGTGGACCGCACCGTGTGCCTGCTGTGTGAACCCGAGCATGGCGATGTCGCCCACGACCTCCGGTGTCTCGTCGTTGCCCTCGCCCAGCAGGTCGATGAGGGCCGCGGGAACGGTCAGTTCGTCGCTCGCGTCGTCGGTCGTCAGTTCTACCGTAACTGTCTCTGCCATGCCATCTGTTTGGAACCCGTGGATAAACGTCTGTGGGTCTCGTGTGCGCGTCGAACCCGCCCAC
>JAQCNG010000151.1 GCA_028275145.1 Halovenus sp.
TGGCCACGAAAATACTCACGAACGACCGTATCAGAGCTGGTCGCTGGAGGGTTCGAGTTTGCCGCCGATGCGCTCCTCGGCCTCCTGTGTGAGCTTGAATCGCTGGACCTTCTGGCTCGCACTCCGGGGGAGCTCGTCGACGAAGAAAACCCGCCGGGGGTGTGCGTAGCTCGCGACGTGGTCGAGTGCGAACCTCCGGAGGTCGGTCTCGGTGACCTCGCTTTCCGCCTCCAGCACGGCAAAGGCGACGGGGGCCTCGCCCTTTAGCTCGTGGGGAGCCGCGACGACAGCGGCCTCGGCAACCTCGGGGTGTCCGTAGAGCGCGTCCTCGACCTCGGCGGGGTAGATGTTGTTGCCGCCCGAGAGAATCATGTCGTCGGCGCGGTCGACAATCCAGAAGTAGCCGTCTGCGTCGACGCGGGCGATGTCGCCGGTGTAGAACCAGCCGTCGTCGTCGAACACCGCCTCGTTTTTCTCGGGTCTGCCGTGGTAGCCCGCGAACACGGAGTCGCCGCGGATCGCGAGTTCGCCGGTGACCGATTTCTCGTCGTCGAAGTCGATGTCGCCACTCGGGAACGGCTCGATGTCGTCGGGGTGGACCCGGGTCTCGCGGGTCTCCGGGTTCACAATCTTGAGGTCGACACCGGGCACCGGCGGACCGACACAGCCCGCCTCCTTCTGCACGCCGGCGACCGGTTCGATTGTGCCGGCAGGTGCGGTCTCTGTCATCCCCCAGCCCTCGATCATCACGACATCCCACTCCTGCTGGATTGTCCTGCGAACCTCCTCGGCGAGCGGCGCGGCCGCACAGAGAATGTACTCCAGCGAGGAGAGGTCGTACGCCTCGGGGCTCTCCCGCCAGGTGCGGAACATCTGCGTGTACAGCGCTGGCACGCCCGCGAACACCTCGGCGTCGTGCTGGTCGATCGCCCCCAGCAGTGACTCGGCCTCCGGCCGGGGCTGCAGATTCAACTGACCACCCCGAACCAGAAACGAACTCATCAGCGCGTTCAGCGCGTAGATGTGGAACAGTGGCAACACCAGCACGAGCGTGAAGTCGGCGTCGATGCCCAGCCCGCTCTTGTCGTAGCTCTCGATTGCCGACAGCAGGTTCTCGTGGGAGAGCATCACCCCCTTCGGCTTGCCGGTTGTCCCGGAGGTGTACGGCTGTGCGGCGACGTCGTCGTAGTCGCGGCCGACGATGTCGAACCCGGTTGGCTGGTCGGCCGTCATGTGCGAGTAGTTCATCACGCCGCGGTCCTCGTCGCTGCGGCCGGGCATCAGCAGCGTCTCGATGCCGGCCTGCTCCGCGAGGTCCACCGGCCACGCGATGCCGGGTTCGTCCTCGGGGATGTACGCCGAGCTTATCATCACGTCGACGCCCGAGTCGTCGAGCACGTACCCCAGCGTGTCGGGGCCCATCCGGAGGTTGAGCGGCACCGCGACCGCCCCTGCCTTTATTATCCCAAAGTAGGCCACCGGGAACAGCGTCTCGTTCGGGATGTACAGTGCAACGCGGTCCCCGGGTTCGACACCGAGCTCCACGAGCCCGTTTGCCAGCTGGTTCGCCTCCGCCTCGAGTTCGCTGTACGACCTCTCGATCCCCACGAAACTGAGCGCGGTTCGTTCCCTGTACCGGTCTGCAGTCATCGTTGGGATCATCCCGACGTTCTGCAGGGGCTCCCCGTGGTGATACTCCATATCAGTCTGTACTGCACACCATAGTATAAACACTTCCACGCCCTGCAGACGGGTCCCGGCGGGCTCCCACCGCCATCGGGGGTGCCTGTCCCGCGCGTGGCCCACGACAGGGCGTCAGAGGGGTTGTGTGTCGTGTCGGGCGTTCGTGTGTGCCGTTACCGGACGTTCGTATTTGTGTCGGGCCTGCGCGTCGAATCAGAACGCACGGAGAGTGCTGACGAGCCGGTGGCCTGTGCGCGAACGGAGCGGACATCCGGCGGGCCTTTGCGCGTGACACAGTCGGCAGTCTTAGGTGAATCGCAGTCTCACGTCGGGGTATGGACCCGGATCTCTCGGCGCTCGACGACCACCTGGACGAACTGGGTGTCGACGGCTATCTCGTCGAGGCAGACTCGGAGGAGGCAGACCAGTACTATCTCTCGGGGTTCGACGCCCCGGACCCGTTCGTGACGCTGTACGATGGCACGGTTCGGCTACTGTTCGCGCGCAGCCTGGAGTACGGTCGCGCGCTCCGGGAGGCCCGCGCGGCGTCGGTCGAGCGCGGGTCGGACTACGACTACGAGGCCCACATCGAGGCACACGGCCCGTACGAGGGGTGGAGTCACACGCTCGCCGACTTCCTCGGGGCGTACGACGTCGAGTCGGTGGCGACACCGCCGCGATTCCCACTCGGGACCGCCGACGGTCTCCGGAAGCGGGGTGTCGCCGTCCAACCCGACGACGAGGGCATCGTCACCGAGATTCGCGCACACAAGACCGACGAGGAGATAGCACACATCAAAGAGACACAGCAGGCAAACGAGGCGGCGATGCGACGCGCCGAGACGCTGCTCCGGGAGGCAACCGTCGAGGACGGACGTTTGCACCACGAGGGCGACCCCCTGACGAGCGAGCGGGTAAAGGAGGGCATCGAGGTGACGCTCCTGCGCCACGGCTGTGCGCTCGACGAGACAATCGTCGCCTGCGGGGAGAACGCCGCGGACCCCCACGACCGCGGCAGCGGCCCGCTGGAGGCCGGCGAGCCGATTATCGTCGACATCTTCCCGCGGCACAAGTCCACCCGCTACCACGCCGACATGACCCGGACGTTCTGCCGGGGTGAGCCCTCGGAGACTGTCCGCGAGTGGTACGACCTGACCGCCGAGGCAAAGCAGGCCGCCCTCGACACGCTCGCACCCGGTGTGACCGGCGAGGCGGTCCACGCCGCCGTCTGTGACGTCTACGAGGACGCGGGGCTGGCGACGATGCGCGCGGACCCGACAACCGAAACGGGGTTCATCCACAGCACCGGCCACGGCGTCGGTCTGGAGGTCCACGAACTGCCCCGTGTCTCCGAGAACGCCGGCGAACTCGAACCCGGCCACATCGTCACAATCGAACCCGGTCTCTACGACCCGGACGTCGGTGGCGTCCGTATCGAGGACATCGTCGTGGTCACCGAGGACGGCTACGAGAACCTCACCGGCTACGAGGAGTCGCTCGTGGTGTAGCGTGACCACACTGCCGGTGAGACCAGTTATCTCGCATATCTGTGAACACTCCAAAGATATAATTGAACAGAATGCCTACCGTGGGGTATGACAGACCAGAGGCTCGAATCGTGGGCGGAGGGGCTGTCGGCCCGCGAGCGCGTGCGGGAAATCGCAACAACACTCACACAATCACGCTCTGTCAACTGGGTCAAGAAGGAGGCAGGCATCTCCTCGTGGCAGACAGCCAAAGAAGAACTTGAGATGCTCGTCGAGTTCGGACAGCTACGGACCGTCGAGGGCGAACACGGGAACAGGCGATACGCCCCGAACTACCAGCGGCGGTACTTCGACGAACTGGCCGCGCTCATCAACGAGCACACGCGCGAGGAACTCCGCGAGCAGATCGCGGAGATACAGGAGCGTACCGAGGAGTGGCAGTCTGAGTTCGGTGTCGAGTCACGGTCGGGACTCGAAGCGACGCTCACCGACGAGGGTCTCACGGCCGAACAGATCCGCGAGCGCAACGCCGTCCTCCGGCGCTGGGAACGGTACGAGGACAACAGACGGCTGTTGCGCCACGCGCTCGAACTGTACGACGACGCGAGAGCACTCCATCCCGAGGGCGGCGAGTCGCAGGATTCTCCCGTTTCTCCATAGGATGCTCTTCTTTGCAAACCGGGCCAACCTTGACAGGCGACAGGTGCTCACGCGGTTGCACGTGCTGTTGGGGACGCAGGTCACGGCTGGAAGCGGCCCGGTCGAACAGGTCTGGTATCACACATCTGCTGGTAACAAGGTCGGGGTTCGGGCGACAATCGACACAGCCTCGTTTCTGGACGTGTCGTATCCGGTCGAGGAGGGGGAACTGCAGGTCACGTTTGATTTTCCCCCGGACCGCGAGTACGACCACTACCGGATACAGTGGGTGGAGCGAGAGCAGGAGCTGATGGTCGGCTGGCATCAGGGCGACGCGCACGAGGCAGTCGGGCCCTGTCACTTCCAGGTCGACTATCGCAGCGAGACAGTCCAGCGAGTCGAGGCGCGGTTCATCGACGCGCATCCGCTGAACGTCTTCGACGAGCGCACCGACCAGTTGGTGGAGATTCTCGACTCGCTCGTGTGGGAGGACGCCCGCCCGTCCGTCCCGGAGGAGACGCTCTAGACCCCGTCTCGTCCCCGCAGCCGCGTTGCAACCGCCTCGCCGACCAGCGGCAGCGCGAGCACGACGCTCATCGCCACGGCAGTCGAGGCAACGAGCGCAACGGGCGACTCGAGCACGGAGATACCGACAGCGGAGATGCCGACGACCACCGGGAGCGCCACCGCGCTGCAGACGGCCATCACGCGCCGGGGAGGACTCGGAAGCGGTCTGACGACGTACCAGCCCCCGAGTGCGGCGACGCCACCGCCGAACAACAGGAGCCCCGGTTCGTAGCTGAACCCGCTGTGCCAGGCCCCCACCAGCGCCGCCACCGTACCAACGGCGAAGAAGGGCCCGGGCGAGCGCTCCCGGTACCGCACGACCAGAGCGACCACCCCGAGTCCGAGCGCGATGCCGGCGACGACGTCGGCAATGTAGTGGACACCGATGACCAGCCGCGAGAGCGAGACCAGTCCCGCGAGTAGCGCCGCCCCGGCGTACCGGAGGTGACGTGACCCCCACTCGTACAGCGCCGCGAGACTCCCGTAGACGGCCACCGACCCGGAGGCGTGTCCGCTCGGGATGCCAAAGCCCTCCGCCTCGATTGCCTGCAACTCCGCCGGCGGGCGCTCGATTGCGAGCAGTTCCTTCAGCCCGGTGGTCAGTCCGAACACGAGCACGAGCGCGGCGATGACCCGAACACCCGTCTTGTGGTCGGTCAGCCAGTAGACCAGCGACACCAGCAGTATAAACACGAGCGGGTTCCCGAGGTCGGTGACAGCCACGAACGCGTCGACCACCCAGCCCGGAAGGGGGTCACGAACCGCCTCGACAGCGCTGTCGTCGAAGAGCATCTCCTGTTCGACCCGACGACGCGCGCGGGCTTTGCTCTTTTGTCCGCGGGAGGTCGGCGATTCGGGAGACACCCCGACGGCCAGCTTGTTACGAACACGACCGGAGACGGCACGGTCGGCGAAACTGTTAATCGCGTGTTCTGCGACCTGCGGACACGGCCATCCCACGACCCGACAGCGGGATACTGATACTGTCGGCTGTGGCTTCGTGGAACGATTCGGCACCCCGGAGTGCCGAAATATGATATGGGCTTACAGCCGACAGTATAAGACGCGTGTACGCCAGCATCTTCAACTTCGTGGCTACCTCTCGCTGGACCACCAGCCACGACGAACTCGGCCGGAACCGCCGAGACCGTGTCGATTATTCCCGCCGAAAGCGTACAGAAGAGTACGAGTCCGATGGCGGTCCTCCACGCGACGGTGTCGACGGAAACCGGGTCGGCTCTCGAACGCTACAGATGGAAGAGCACGCAATCGTCGCGGGCAGACGCGAGACGGTGACGCCGTGGGTAGCCCAGACAGTCTCGGCACTCGGCTACGAGGTGGCCGGGACGGCCACCGCGGACAGCCCGGAGGACGGCCGGTACTACCTCCCGCCGGGTGTCGTCGAACGGGCAGAGCGGTTGCTCGACCGGACCGGAGCCCCGTTGCTCGTCGTCGACGGCGAGCCACACGTCGGACAGCTAGCGGACCTCCGGGAGCGGTTTCCGGATATCGCGCTCCGGGACCGTCGCAGTGCGGTCTGGGCGCGTCTGGCCGCCTCGAACCCGGTCGCAGACGACCGGCTGGCGCTCAGACGCGCGCGTCTGGAGCGTCGACTGGCCGAGCGCGCCCAGCGCCAGGGGTCAGCGCAGTCCCCGGAGGGCACGGGCGGCCGGGTGGCCGACCTCGAACGGCAGTGCGACCAGCGACGTGACCGGCTCTCGGACCGACAGCAGCGCGCACGAGACCGCGTCACGGGTTCACACACCGACGCCGACGCCTACGTGGTGATGGCCCACACCGTCGGTGCGAGTTCGGGTGTCGACAGGGGACTGTTGCTCGCACAGGACCGCACCCCGGCCGACGCGGAGGCTCCACCCCTCCGGGCCGAGACCGACGTCGCGGGCGTCGGTATCCACGACGTCGCGACGACAGATATCCCCGCAGTCCCCTGGACCGGCAGGGTTCCGGAGTGGTTCGAGGCGGTCGTTCCGGGTGCGCTCGCCGCTCTGGAGCGGGCGACTCTCGTCTGTTCGGGTGTGAGCGACCTCGCCGCGGCGCTTGCCGACCGGTTCGACGCTGCCCCGGTCACCGCCGAACGCCCCACGGAGGCGGCGGTCCGGCGGGCGCTGTGTTCGCATCTCGAAACAGCCGACCTCGACGTGTCACTGTCGTACACCGACGAGGCACACGCCCTTGTTTCTCGGTTGCACGACCAGACCGAGGTGAGGCGTGTCGCGTACGGGGAGCGCATCGACCTCTCGGTGACGGCCCCGGCAGACGGTGCCGACGCCATCGAACGCCGGATACGGGCGGCCGGTGGCCGTGTCGAGCGACCGTCAGAGGGTGGAGACAGCGAGGATGGCTGACGGTCGACCGAGTCGCTTGCCCGGCCCAGCGGCGAACGGCGACCCCCACAGCGACCCGGTCAGTCGAACCCACCGAGTCTCGTCTGCTCTCTGTTTTCGGCTGTTGTAGCGTCGTGACCGCGCTCCTCGTCTGTCGTGGAGTCGTGACCGCGCTCGTCGGGGGACCGGTCCGGGACCGCCGCGCGGTCGTCGGGAGAGGGCTCGCCGGCGTGCTGTCCGGCTCCGGTGGGTCGTGTGACGTCACCGGTTTCGGACCCTGTCCGTTCGGGAGTCACAGAGCCGTCGGACGACCCGCCCGGGTCTGGCGGTCCAGGGTCGGTCGAACCGGACGGCCTGTTGCCGATATCGCCGAGTGATTGCTGGACGGAGTCTCCCCCGGTGTCGGACTGTCCCTCCGCGGCGATTGCCCGGGCGGCCTCGTAGCCGCCGGAGAAGGATGCCCGCTTTGCGATTTCCGGTCGGGCGAGTGCGCGCGCGGCGGCCGGTCGGTGGCGCTCGTACCGCGACCAGAACGTCTCCCGCTGTGCCTCGAAATCGACCACCGGCCGCGGGTAGTCCTCGCCGATGGTCACGCCGTGGTCGGCCTGGACCGCGAGCGGCGTCCGCTCCGGTCGGTCGAGGAACTCGCTCGGGAGCGGCGTCAGTTCCGGCACCCACTCGGTTATCCACTCCCCCTCGGGGTCGTGGTCGCGGACCTGCTTGCGGGGGTTGTACACCCGCTGTGCGGGCTTGCCGATGAGCCCCGCCTGACTCTGCCACTGGGTGTAGTTGATTGCGACGTCGCTGTCGATGAGGTGGTGGTGGTACCACTCGGCACCGATCCACCACGGCTGCTGGAGGATGTGGGCGAAAAACGACGCGGCCATCGCCCGCATCCGGAAGTTCAGCCACCCGGTCCGGCGGAGACAGCGCATCGCCGCATCGACCATCGGGAACCCGGTCCGGCCGCGCTTCCAGGCCGCCACGAGCTCCGGGTCGTGGTTGTCCTCGTTGAACCCCTCCAACACGGGGTTGACCGCCCGCTCGGTCCAGTCGGGCCAGTCGACCAGTTTCTGGTTGTAGTGGAGGTTCCAGACCAGGCGGTCGGTGAACATCTTCCGCCCTCTGCAGGCGGGCGCGCGCTCGGTGACCGACTGGTACACCTGCCGCACCGAGAACAGCCCGAAGTTGAGATACGGCGAGAGACCGCTGGTCCCCTCGCGGGCCCTCTGTGGCGCGGAGATGTGCTCCGGGTACGAGCCGATCCGGTCGACGAACGACCCCAGTCGCTGTGCCGCTGTCTGGTGTGTTCCCGTCGGCACCTTCGTCTTCTCGGGTGTGACCTCGAACCGCTCGTCGACTGTCGCCGGCGTGACGGGCGTCTCGACTGCGAGACGTGTCGGACTGTGATGCCCCCACTCCGGGGTCTGCTGGGCCCCCTCGAGCCACGATTCGACGTTTTCCTGCCAGTCGGTCCGGGACCACTCCTGTCCCCGGACCAGTCCGTCCCCGGAGACGAACTCGACCGCGCCCCCGCAGGCCGCCCGGACACGGTCGTCCCGGCGTTTCCCGTACCGGCTTGTCGGAGTCGCCATCGTCAGAACAGACCATCCGCTGTCGACAAACCGAGAGAGCAGGGTGACGGGGTCGCCGTACCCGACCGTCAGCCCCGGGGCGTCGGCACAGTCGAGGGCAGCCGACCGCGGGGCGGGGGTGGACCCACCCGGTCCCGCCGCAGTCTCGGCCAGTCGGTTGTCCGGGTCTGTCGCGGGCCTGGTGACCGTCTGTGTCGGCACCGTCGCGTACAGTCTGTCGAGACTCGCAACGGACTCGTGGAGAAACCGGAGTCGCGCGTCACACGCCAGTCCGCCCTCCCCGTAGAACCCGGGGTCGAACACGAAAAGCGGGCAGACGGCGTCGCCCTCGGCTACCGCCCGCGCGAGCGCCCGGTGGTCGTCGGTACGGAGGTGTTTGCGGTGCCAGACAACGCAGCCGGTGGCGTCCGCACCGCCGGTAACTGCCCCCGGCGGTGGAATCTCCGACGCGAGTGGACTCGTCGGCCCCGTGTCGGCCCCGCTGTGTTCTCCCTCTGTGTCCCCCATCGCTGTACCTGTACGAGGGGGTCCGGCGTATTGAACCCTGCTGCTCGGGTCGCTGCTCGATTGTTCATCTTGGGTGGCATCGCGTTTCGACCAGAGTCTCTCCACTGTCTCGCCCTGCAGTCGCCGGGGGTGTCGCCTGGTGGCCGGACCCCCGGAGTGCCCTGCGGCGAACGGCCCGGGTCACACCGGGCCCTGTCTGGTGTGAGCGCCCACCGGAGCCTCCCGTTGGTATAAACGCGAAACAAATGCCACGGTCTATCACTATTAATCATGCCATGTTACGTGGTATCACACCCAGTTGTCCCGCTTCGTGGGAACGGATAACTGGCCAGATGACAACACGCTGGTGATGGCAAGTTCGGAAGAGAACCCAACAGACCACAGCGCAGAGATACTGTCAATCGACGCCGGCGGAACAATGACCGACACGTTCCTCATCGACCGGGACGGGAAGTTCACCGTTGGCAAGGCAAAGACCACACCCGACGACGAGTCCCGGGGTTTTCTCAACTCCTCACAGGACGCCCTGGACGACTGGGAACTCAGCGTCGACGACGGGTTCCCGGACCTCCTGTCGACTGTGTACTCGGGCACCGCGATGCTGAACCGACTGGTGGAGCGCGAGAGCGAGGTGGAGGTGGGCATTCTCACCACCGGCGGGATGGAAGACACACTCCGGATGGGCCGGGGTCGCCAGTCCTACACCGGCTTTTCGTACTCGGACCGGCTGCACGTCAACACGCACAAACACCCCGAACCGCTGATTCCGCGCGACCAGATCCGGGGTGTGCGCGAGCGTATCGACGTAAAGGGAAACGAACTGATCCCGATCTACGAGGACGACATCCGCGAGTCAGTCGACGAGTTGCTCGACAGAGACGTCGACCACATCGCGGTGATGTTTCTCCACGCCTACCAGAACCCGGAGCACGAACAGCGGGCAAAGGAGATCGCCAGAGAACAGATCGACGAGCGTGACGCCGACACGACAGTGATGCTCTCGAGCGAGTACTACCCGACACTGAAGGAGCTTCCCCGGCTGAACACGCTGGCCGCGGAGGCCTTTGCCGCGGAGCCATCGCGCAAACAACTGACGAACGTCCAGGACGCTGTCGACGAGAACGGCGGCAACGTCGGCGTGCGGGTGATGGCCAGTCACGGTGGGACGGTCGACATCCACGCGAACGAACTCGCACGGACACTGGTGTCGGGACCGATCGGTGGTCTGATCGGGGCGAACTACTTCGGCAAGAAACTGGGCTACGAGAATCTCGTCTGTACGGACATCGGCGGAACCAGTTTCGACATGGGCATCATCATCAACAACGACTGGGACATCGACTACAACCCGGAGATGGCCCGACTGCTGTTGTCGTTGCCGATGGTCAACATGGAGAGTGTCGGCGCGGGAACCGGCAGTTACGTCCGGGTCAACCCCACGTTCGACAAGATCGAACTCGGTCCCGAGAGCGCCGGTGACGAGGTGGGTGTCAGCGCGGTCGAAACCGACGTGGAGACGGTGACGGTCACAGACTGTCACGTGGCGCTTGGCTGGATCGACCCCGAGAACTTCCTGGGCGGAGATATGCCGATCGACCGGGAGGTTGCGGAGGCGGAGATCCGCGAGCAGGTGGCCGACCCGCTCGGGATGGGCGTCTACGAGGCCGCACAGGGTGTCGTCGACATTCTCGAGAACAAACTCCGGAACGACCTCGAATCTGTCGTGACCGGCGAGGGGTACGCCCCGTCGAACTTCAGGTGTATCTCCTACGGCGGCGGGGGCCCGGTTCACACGGCCGGTTACACGAGCGGTCTCGGCTTCGACGAGGTGCTCATCCCCGAGTGGGCGGCCGCGTTCTCGGCGTTTGGCTGTGGGGCCGCCGACTTCGAGTACCGCTACGACCAGACCACGAACATCGATATCGACGCCGACGTCTCGCGGGCGGAGGCGGCGGCGACCGCCGGCGAGCAGTTGACCGATATCTGGACGAGTCTCGAGGAGAAGGTGGTCGCGGAGTTCACCAACAGCGAGGTCGGACGCGAGGACATCGAGTTCCAGTACAACATCCTCGGTCAGTACCAGGGCCAGTTGAACGCCCTCGACATCGAGTCGCCGGTCAGCCGTGTCGACACCGCCGAGAAACTCGACGAACTCCTCGAGACGTTCGAGGACGAGTACCGCCGGCAGTACTCCGAGGAGGCCCGGTCGCCCGAACTGGGCCACACGGTCACGCAGGCGTCGGTCCGGGGTGTCCACGACGTTGTCAAGCCGGAGATTCCGACAGAGACACCGGTCGGTCCGGACCCGCCGGAGGACGCCTACAAGGAGCCCCGAGAGTCCTACTGGGACGGTGAGTGGCTCGAGACGGAGATTCTCGACCTGCGCTCGCTCCAGCCGGGCAACGAACTCACCGGGCCGGCTGTGCTCGAGGGTGCCGCGACGACGTTCGTGCTCCCGCCGGGCTACGAGACTCGACTCGACGAGCACCGCGTGCACCACCTCTCACAGATAGAGTAACACACCCACACATACCGTATGATACTCGCTGCGTTCACGCTGTGTAGAAATGCACTCACCTCCGACGAGCCGTGCGGATTCGGCAGTGGAGACGCCGTCGAGGTGGGTGCACTGCACGAGCCCGCATCTGGCTCCGAGCAGATGCACCCGAGCAGTACGACCTGACCATCTATGAGCAAACACCAATCTGAGGAAAGCTTTCCTCGAATGCGACGCGAGAAGGAGAAGGTGCACAGACGAAAAGAACAGGGCGAGGGCATCGGCCGGAACGGACAGACGCTCCGCGAGCAGTTCGAGAAACTCGAGGGCAAGACCGAACTGACCGACCACTACGCCGGTCTCGAGGAACTCGAGTTGAAAACCGAGAAGCCGATACAGTACGAGCAGATGTTCTCCCAGCTCCGGGGTGACCTGGTGAACGCCCGGGAGACCTCGAAGGAGGTCGCCGCCACACCAATCGTCGAACAGGAGGGAGAGCTCTGTTACGGGCTGTTCACGCCGGAGGGTGACTCTATCGCCGTCTCGACGGGCATCATCGTCCACATCCACACGATGAGCGAGGCGATAAAGTACATGATAAACCACGATTACGAGGAGAGCCCGGGCATCGAGCCCGGGGACATCTTCGTCAACAACGACGTGGACGTGGGCGATGTCCACGCCTGTGATATCATGACGCTGATCCCCATCTTCAACGACGGGGAGATAGTCGCGTGGGCCGGCGGGGTCAACCACGTCATCGACACCGGTGCCGTCGGGCCGGGGAGTATGAACGTCTCCCAGTCCTCGCGGTTCGGCGACGGTGCCTACTACACGGCCCGCAAAATCGGCGAGGACCTGGAGCTTTTCAACTCCTGGCAGAACGACTACCCCGACAAGACGCGGACGCCGGATTTCCTGAAACTCGACGAGCGGACCCGGATGACCGGCTGTCTGATGATCCGCAACGCGGTCAACGAGATGATCGACGAGTACGGTGCCGACACGTTCAAACAACTCGCCCGCGAGGCAATCGAGGACGGTCGCCGCGGCTTTCGCAACCGCATCGAGAAGACGATGCTGCCGGGCACCTACCGCGGTGCCTCGTTCGTCGACGCGCTGTACGAGGGCCAGGACAATCTCACCCGGACCTACGCCGACGAGAACCACCTCATGCACGCACCCTCGGAGCTGCACGTCCGGGAGGACGGCTCGTTCCAGGTTTCCTTCGAGGGGGCAAACAAGTGGGGCTGGCACCCCTACAACTGCACGCCGGCCGCAATCCAGGGTGGCATCTGGGTGATGCTCACCCAGACGGTCATCCCCAACGCCAACGTCAACGACGGTGCGTACTACAGCTGTGATTTCCACCTGCCGGAGGGGTCGTGGGCGAACACACAGAACACCGAGACCGCCCACGCCTACGCCTGGCACTTCCTGGTGTCGGCGTGGGCACCGCTGTGGCAGCATCTCTCGCGTGGCTACTACGCACGCGGGTTCTGGGAGGAGATAAACGCGGGCAACGCGAACACGTCGAACTGGCTGCAGGGTGGCGGTGTCGACCAGTTCGACAAACTCCACGCGGTCAACTCCTTCGAGTCGGCGTGTGAGGGTGTCGGTGCCCGCTACGTCGAGGACGGCGAACCCCACGCGGCGGCCATCTGGAACCCCGAGGGGGACATGGGCGACGCGGAGGTGTGGGAGATGACCGAACCGCTGCCGTTTCTCGGCCGGGCGGTCAAACCCAACACCGGCGGGGCCGGCCGGCGGGCTGGTGGTGCCGGGTTCGAGTCGCTGCGGACGGTCAAAGACGTCAGCAGGTGGTTGCTCTACGAGATGGGCAACGGGTACATGACCAGCGACGGCGGCCTGTTCGGCGGCTACCCCGCGGCCTCGGGGTACATCCTCAACGCCCAGGACACGGACCTGAAAGAGCGGTTCGAGAACGGCGAGGAGTACCCACAGCACGACCTCGACCCGGAGAGCGGCGAGTTCGAGTCGAAAATCGACGGCGAGATCACCCGC
>JAQCNG010000345.1 GCA_028275145.1 Halovenus sp.
ACCAGTACGTCCGTGCCAGTGGTGACATCTCCAACAACCATCTATAGGAGCAGGTGTATGGGGTCGTCGAGGTACGTTTTGAGGTCGTTACAGAAGCCCGCCGAGACGGCACCGTCGACGACGCGGTGGTCGATGGAGACCGACAGCGGGAGCGTGTGTCGCGCGACCACCTCGCCGTCCTCGACGACGGGTCGCTGCTGCAGTTCGCCAAGCCCGAGAATGCCCGTCTCCGGGTAGTTGAGAATCGGCGTGGCGTACTCGCCGCCGATTGCGCCGAAGTTCGTGATGGTGAACGTGCTGCCCTGGAACTCCTCGGGCGCGAGTTCGCGGGCCCGGGCCCGCTCGACGAGGTCGTTTACCTCCGCCGCAATCTCGAGCAACCCCTTCCGGTCGACGTCCTCGACGACCGGCACCATCAGGCCGGCGTCGGTCGCCACCGCCACGCCGATGTGGTAGCGGTTGTGGTAGAGAATCTCCCCGCGCTCCTCGTCGAGTTGTGCGTTCATCGCCGGGTAGTCCGGCAGCACCGCCGCGACGGCCTTCATCACGAACGGCATGTAGGTGAGGTGGACACCCGCCTCCTCGGCGCGGGGTTTGAGTCGCTCGCGGGCGTCGACCAGTCCCTCCGCGGGAGCCGCGTCGTGGTGGCTGGCGTGTGGCGCGGTGTAGGCCGACTCGGCCATCGCCTCGCCGATTGTCTGCCGGACACCGCGGTACGGCTCGCGGGTGACCGCCTCCCCACGGTCCGTGCTTTCCGCCCCCGCTGTAGCGCTGTCGGTCGCCGTCTCCGCCGTGGCGGCTGTCTCCGCCGCTGTGGTGTCCGTGTCGGCCGTTCCCGCATCGGCCGCAGTCGCCGCGTCGGCCGTCTGTGCGGACTGCTGGGCCTCCGCGTACGCGCGAACGTCCTCCGGTTCGACAAAGGGTTCCCCGTCGCGGCTCTTGTCGGTCGGCACCTCGTCGAGGGCCACATCGAGTTCGCGGGCGACACCGCGTGTCGCCGGGACGGCGAGGGTCCGGTCACGGTCGGCCGGTTTGGCACCGTTTGTCGGCTCCGCGGGTTCGCGGCGACTGACCGCCGACCTGCGCTGACCGTTCTCCGTGGTTGCTGTGTCATCGGTGGCCGCGCTCTCGGCGGGCGTCACCGCCGGTTCGGGTTCGTCGTCGGACTCGGCCGCGGCGCGGACATCACCCTCGGTGACCCGCCCGCTCGGACCGGAGCCCTCGATGGTCTCGATGGCCACGTCGAGTTCACGGGCGAGTCGGCGGACGTTCGGCGGCGCGAACACACGTTTCTCGGGCGTGTCCACGTCGCCGACCTCGTCCACACCCGGGCCGTCGGACCCCGCGTCGCTGGTCGCGGTCCCGTCGGTCGACCCGACATCGCCTGCCGGGGTCTCGTCGGCCGACCCGGCGTCGGCGTCCGTATCGATTGTGACCACGACACTGCCAACGGCGGCCATGTCGCCCGGGTCGGCGTGTAACTCCTGGACGACACCGTCGACGGGCGCGGGCAGGTCGACGACCGCCTTGTCCGTCTCGACGTCCGCGAGCACCTCGTCCTCGGAGACGTGGTCGCCGGGTTCGACGTGCCAGGCGACGATTTCGCCCTCTGCGACGCCCTCACCGACGTCGGGGAGTTCGTACTCGAACATGGTCAGAACTCGGCCGCATCGCGGATGCCATCGGCGATGCGTGCCGACTCGGGCATGTAGTAGTCCTCCAGTGCGTGTAGCGGGAACGGAACATCGAAGCCGGTGACCCGGGTGATGGGGGCCTCCTGATAGAGCAGCGAGTGCTCCTGAATCGTGGCGGTTATCTCGCCGGCCAGGCCGCCGGATTTCGGAGCCTCGTGGACGACGACACCGCGACCGGTCTTCTCGAAGGAGTCGATAATGGTCTCCTCGTCGAGCGGCGAGACCGTCCGCAGGTCCACCACCTCGACGTCGATGCCCTCCTCGGCGAGGTCCTCGGCGGCCTCCATCGTCGGACGGGTCATCGCACCCCAGGTGTACGCCGACACGTCCGACCCCTCGCGCCGGACGGCCGCCTCACCCAGCGGCACCTCGTAGCTCCCCTCGGGGACGTCCTCGCGGAACGCCCGGTAGATGAGTTTCGGTTCGAGAAAGATAACCGGGTCGGGGTCGCGAATCGCCGCGGTCAACAGCCCCTTCGTGTCGTAGGGGGTCGACGGGATGGCCACCTTCAGCCCGGGGTGATGGGCAAAGAGCGCCTCTGTCGACTCGGAGTGGTGTTCGGGTGCGCGGATACCCCCGCCGTAGGGCGCACGCACCACCATCGGGCAGGTGTACCGGCCGTTGCTGCGGGCGCGCAGGCGGGCGGCGTGGCTCACAATCTGGTCGAACGCCGGGTAGGCAAAGCCCAGAAACTGCATCTCGGCGACCGGACGCAGACCGTAGGCGGCCATGCCGATGCCGGTGCCGACGATGCCGGCCTCTGCCAGCGGCGTGTCGATGACCCGCTGGTCGCCGAACTCGTCTAGCAGTCCCTGTGTCGCGCGGAACACGCCGCCGTTCTCGCCGACATCCTCGCCCATCACGACGACGTCGTCGTCACGACTCATCTCCGTGTACAACCCGTCCCTGACCGCCTGGACGAGCGTCAGGCTCTGTGTCTGCTCGGTCTCTCGCTGTTGCTGGCTCATATCAGTGACACCTCGGTCTGTGAACGGTCGATTGCTCGCTCATTCCAGTAGCACCTCGTCACCGTGGCGTGCCCGCAGTTTCTCCAGGTACTCGTGCTGTTCGCGCAGTCGCTTCGGCATCTCCGCGTAGACGTCGGCGAACATCTCCTCGGGGTCGGGCCGTGGTCGACTCTCGGCAACCTCGATCGCCTCGGCCACCTCGTCCTCGACCGCAGTCTCGATTGCCTCGACGCGCTCGTCGTCGAGCAACCCCTGGTCGCGCAGAAACGTCTCCATGCGCGGGATTGGGTCTTTCTGCCGCCAGCGCTCGACCTCGTCGTCGTCACGGTAGACCGAGGGGTCGTCGGCGGTCGTGTGCGCGCCGAAGCGGTACTGGACCGCCTCGATCATCGTCGGTCGGGTTGCGTGGCCGAGTTCCCCGTCGGGGTCGCCGGGGTTTTTTGCCTTCTCCAGGGCCGCCTCTGTGACCGCGTACACCGCGAGCGGGTCCATCCCGTCGACCTGGACACCCTCGAACCCGTAGGCGTGGGCCTTCTGGGCCAGCGTCGCGCTCGCCGTCTGGCGCTCCCGGGGCACCGAGATGGCCCACTGGTTGTTGTTGCAGAAAAACACCGCGGGCACGTCGAACGCGCCGGCGAAGTTCATTCCCTCGTGGAAGTCACCCTCCGAGGTTGCGCCGTCGCCGAAGTAACAGACGTGGGCGTTGTTCTCGCCCTGTAGTTTCGAGGCCCAGGCCGCCCCTGTCGCGTGGGGGAGCTGTGTCGCAATCGGCACCGAGAGTGTGAACACGTTTACATCCTCGGGCGGGGCCTTGCCGTCCTCGCTGCCCATCCAGTACAGCAGGATACCCTCCAGAGGCCACCCCTGGTGGTAGGCCACCATGTGTTCGCGGTAACTGGGGTACACCCAGTCCTCGTCCTCGAGGGCGTGGGCGCTACCGACCTGGGCAGCCTCCTGGCCGGACAGCGGCGGGTAGGTCCCCATCCGCCCCTGGCGCTGGAGACTCACCGCACGCTCGTCGAAGTGCCGCCCGAGTTTGAGCTGTCTGTACATCTCGACAAGTCGGTCGGCCGAGAGGTCCGGGACAGTCGCATCCGCACGCACCTGTCCATCCTCGTCGAGTATCTGGACCTGGTCGGCCGGGTCCCGTTGCAGGATGCTCATGAGAAAATCCACCTCTGTGAGAGCGACATGTGGCAAAATTTGCTCGCCGGTGGCTTATTGTTTTCGTGATACTGTCGGCCGAACATCCTGGCGGATGTTCGCCCGCCAGTCGAGAGAGGGTGTCCGGTGTGTCCGGGCCGCTCGTCGCGGGACCTGTCCCGCTCCTTGCGGCCCTCTGCCACAGTTACGGCCACTCCCCGGTTTACGCACTTTTTCCGCGGCTCTTGCCTAACTGACCGAAACAACAATCAGATAAGCGAGATTGGTACGGGTTGGCGTGCAAGATGGAGGGCGCGAGTCTTGCACATCGGTCAACTCTTGATCAGGGCGTTGTAACTAGTCAGTCAGGCAGTGGTATGTCTCTCCAGTGGTGCTTCTGCACTCGTCTGTAGAGATACTCTCACCCGGCCCACTCGCTGTTTAGCGGCCCATAGGCGCTAATCCCCCGTCCTCAAGGAGCAACGCAACGAGCTGAGTGAGTGAGTAGCGCAGTAGGGCGGGGATACAGCGCCGTCATCATCCATCTTACACTGTTCTATTACAGTTCCACAGACCCCACGAATCGAAACGTTTATGTTGATACAATGTCTAAACTCTGGCGATGGATAGACACGAAATTGAAGGCCACGAAGTCATCGAAGGCGAGGCAAAAGCCACGGGCAACGGTGCTCACGTCCTCGTTCCCAAAGACTGGCGTGGTGCGGAT
>JAQCNG010000347.1 GCA_028275145.1 Halovenus sp.
ACGAGGTCGGTGACGGCGACGTTGGTGCCGATACCGAGTTCCGCGAGGTTGTAGACGTCCTCGCCGGCCGTTGCCGCCGCGTCCTCGACCGCCGCGCTGACCTGTTCGTCCTCGATGTCGGTGACGAAGCCGTTCTCGACGGTGAACGCGACCTGGCTACCCTCGAGCAGGCCGTGGGGCCGCATCGTGCCGTCGACGACGACGCGCCCGTCGGCGGTTTCGGGGCTGACGAACACCTCCCCGGCCGGGAGATTCGAGAACTCACCCGACTCGTGGACGATACCGGTGTCGGGAAGCCACTCGCGGTCGCCGGGCACGAGGGTGATGTCGGTCCCCTGTGGCGACGTGACCCGTATCTCCTCGGCGCTTGCGACCTGTGCGAGCACGTCCTCGCAGGCCGCGGCGATGCGGTCGTAGTCGGCATCGAGCCCCGTCACGAACACCTCCTCGGTGATGCCCGGCAGGGTCGCGGCGCGGGCCCCACCTCCAGTCGCGTCCGCGCGGGCGGTCGTGTGACTCAGGCTCTTTGTCGTCGGCGCGAGCACGACATCGGACCCGGCCATCGCGGCCGCAACCGGGGCCGGTGGCTCCGCGCCGTGTTGCTCGCCGACCGGGTACCGGACCAGTGTCACGTCGTCGGTCACCTCGCTGGCCACCTCGTACAGCGCCTCTGCGATGTGGCTGCGTTTCTCGTCGGTGACGACGGCAAACGACTCCCCTGGCTGGAGGTCCATACACTGCCCCACCGCCGTCTCTGCCGGGTCGCGGAGTGTGCTCATGGCCGTGATTGGTCGGCGACCGGGTTAGTTTCTGCGGTGGACGGCGGGGGTACGCGGCAGGTTTATATCCAGCAGGCAACAGCAACCAGTATGTCACGCCGGGGGACCGAGAGACAGGGGTCGGCGGGTCCGCCCGGCACACGCGGTCGGGAGTCCGCCGGAGCGGGCAGTGACTCGCCTATCGGGCAGTACCGGGAGCGAATCCGGTGGCCCGACCCCGTCGTCGCCGGTATCGGCGCGTGGCTCGCCGGACTCCTGGTGACGGCCGTGCCGGTGTGGGTGTTCGGTCTCACGGACAGTCTGGCGGTGGACAGGCTCGAACTCGCGGTGCTGATGCTCGTCGAGGGGGTCGGTGGGACGGTCAACCAGGGGGAGTTGGCCGCGACGCTGTCGGCCTACGGCACACTCGACTCGACCCTGTTCGGCGTCGGCCCGGCGGTGAGCACGCTCGTGCCGGCGGTGGTGCTGGTCGCCGGGGGGTACGGTCTCGCGGACCGCCACATCGAGGCCGGCACGACGAGGCGACCCGTCGACGCAGTCCTCGCCGGGGCGTCACTCGCCCCGTGGTTTGTCGCCACACTCGCGCTCTCGGCACTGGTCACCGGGGCCACCGTCGAGGGGACCGTCTCGGTAGACATGCCGAAACTGGTCACCCTGGGGCTGTTGTACGCCGGCGTGTTCACCACGGCCGGTGGCACACTCCGTGCCCGGACACGGCTCACCTCGCCGCGGGGTCTGCTCGCGGGGGTCGGGGCGTTCGTGGTTGCGGTGTCCGTCTGGCTGGTCGTCGAACGGCCCTCCACGGACCCGCCTGCCGGCGGGTTCGCCAGTCTCGACGGGGCCGTCGAGGTTCTCGGTCTGTTGCGTCTCTTCGTCGTCGAACACGGCGTCCGGGAGAGTGCGATACTGCCGGCGTGGTTCGTGGGTCTCGTTTCGCTCGGTGTCGGGGCCACCCTGGCCTGTGTGGCCGGGCGAGACGACCCGGTTGCCGGGGCCGGCGAGGGGGCCAGACTCGGTGTCACGTACGGTGGGTTCGTGTTACTCCTCGTCGTGGGACACGTTGTTGCGGTGGCCGGGGAGCTCTCCCGGGGTGGCGGCTGGACTGCGGGGGAGATTCGGCAGGTGAGCCAACTGGGCGCGGTCGCACCGCGGACAGTCGTGCTCGCCGGTGTCGTCTACCCGGTCACGTTCGCTGCTCTCGGTGGCGCGGTCGGGGCTCTCCTCTACGGGGCGATACGGGGCCGGTGAGTCCCGTGGTGACACCGGTCGCCTGTGTCGCTCTCTCCCGGCGTGGGGTCACAGCCGGTGACGGAACTCACCGAGCGGCGGAAAGGCGAGCGTCTCGTCGCGGTCCTCGTCGCGGACGACAGGTGCGAGCGCGTCGGCGTCGCAAACCAGCGGCGAGAGGAAATCCGAGGCCGACATCTCGTTTACCTCGACACCGGTCACGAGGCGGTTGAACGAGGGGACCACGAGCAGGTCCGACCCGCGGTAGACCTCTTCACCGGCGAGATAGCAGGGGCGGGTGTGTCCCTCGATAGTGATCGTCGGGTGGTCGTGGCCGACGATGTACCGCGCCCCGTTGCTCTCTGGTTCGACGTGGCCGTGAGAGACGACGGTGTCGCCGATGTGGTACTCGGGGGTCGTCGAGCCACCCCAGACCACGTCCAGCATGGTGTCGTGGTTTCCCGGTGTGACCACCAGGCCCGCGTCGGCCGCGCGGACGACCCGTTCGAGGCCTTCGAGTGTCTCCTCGACGAGGCGGGGGACCGTCTCGAAGGAGTGCAACAGGTCACCTGCGACGAGCACCGTCTCGGGGTCGAACCGCTCACAGAGCCGCTCCACCCGGTCGACCATGTCCGCACCGGCACCCACCGGGGCCTCGACGTTGGCGGCCGCGGCTTTCCCGATGTGCAGGTCCGCGAGCACCAGCACGTCGTCGACGAACGCGGCCCGGTCGTGCAACTGCAGGCCAGACAGCGCCTCCATATCTGGGTTCAGAGGCGACGGTCAAAGAGCGTGCCGGCTGACCGCGGTCCGGCACCCGAGGCAAGGGTTTTTATCAGGGAATCGCCTTGCTCCCTCTAGAACATGTCTGCTGATGATAAACCCGACAGCGAGGGAGACACAGTCGATTCGGACGGAGTAGGGGCTGGAACAGAGCCGCCGGACGTGCGAGAGCGTCTCGAGCAGGAAGCAGACAGGGCACGCGAGCAGTTCGACGAGGGGGTGATTGACCTGCTGTCGTGGGTGCTCGACACGGACACCCGGGCGCGCATCTACGTGCATCTCTGCCAGCACCCCGACAGCACCAGCGACGAGGTAGCGGAGGGAACCGGTCTGTATCCGAGCACGGTCCGCGAGGCGCTCGCCGACCTCCACGAGGAGGGGCAGGTGACCCGGACGAAACGCGAGAGCGGAGGGGCCGGCAACAACCCCTACGAGTACAGCGCCCTCCCGCCGAGCGAGCTCGTCGGCGAGATGGTGAGTGACGTGCAGCGACAGCTCAACACCGTGTTCAATCTCGGCGAGTACCTCGACGGAGAGCACGACGACGACAGCGACGAACCGGTGACCATCACCGTCCGCGACGAACACGACGACAGCGTCTCAGACGGGATGGGCACCGGGACCGGTGACGACGACGCAGGCGCGGATGCCGGAAGCGGGGACTCCAGCGCCGGTGCCGACGGTGACGGGACCAGCGGAACGGGTGGGCACTGAGACAGAACCGGGCCGGAGAGGCTGCGTACCGCAATTCATAACAGGCGCGGTACCGTTTCGGCGGACATGGATATCGCGCTGGGTGGGACCTTCGACCCGATTCACGACGGCCACCGTGCGCTGTTCGAGCGCGCGTTCGAACTCGGCGACGTGACAGTCGGACTCACCAGCGACGAACTCGCGCCCCGGACCCGTGCCGAGGACCGCCCGGTGCGTGCCTACGAACTGCGCCAGAAGGAACTGGTGGCCGAACTGGAGCGGTTCGCCGACGAGTTCGACCGCGCGTTCAGCGTCCGCAGACTCGACTCCCCGACGGGTATCGCGACCGAGCCGGAGTTCGACGTGCTCGTGGTCTCGCCGGAGACCAAAACCGGCGGCAAGCGGATAAACGAACTCCGCCGCGAGCAGGACCGGGACCCGCTGCGACTGGTGGTGGTCGACCACGTCTACGCCGAGGACGGCGAGTTGCTCTCCTCGACACGCATCGTCCGCGGCGAGGTCGACGAACACGGGAGCCTCACGCCGGAGCGCGACGGCTGGATGGCCGACGTCGACTGACCGGTGTCTGCCCGGGTGACCGGTCTTTTTATCCAGGAGTGCGTACAGCGGCGTACATGACACACGATACGCCGGACGGCACGGACGGGCGACGGCTGTGGTGTGCGAACTGCGAGGTCAGTGTCAGCCCGTCGACAGGCGAAACCGGTCCGGAGTGTCCGGCCTGTGGCGACGACCTGTGAGCGGCCCAGTCCGGGGCTACCACTCGGGTGCGTCGAGACCGGCCGCGTCGAGGAGGTCCTTCCAGCGTTGCTGGACGGCGAGTCGGGAGACACCGACAGCCTCGGCGACGGTGCCCTGTGAGCGCTGGTCGCCGGCAACGAGCGCGCCGACGTACAGGGCGGCGGCGATGGCGGCGGGTTTGGAGCGGTCCCGCTCCGGAACCCCCGTCAGAAAGGTTTCGCGTGCACACGAGCGGGCGTCTGTGCCGAGGTCGAGTCTGTCCGCTGCCGTCTCCAGGTCGGCCAGCCACTCGGCGTTGTCCCGTTCGTCGCGTGCCCGATACATACCCGATGATAGACCCGGAACAGTTATAAATGCTTCCGGGAGCGAAGCGCTCTTGACGGCCGTTGTCGAACGGATAGACGCGCGCGGGTAACCGAGCCAGGCCAAAGGTGCAGCGCTTAGGACGCTGTCCCGTAGGGGTCCGCCGGTTCAAATCCGGTCCCGCGCATGAGCGAACAAAGTGAGCGAAAACCAGGACCGATTTGAACCAGACGAGGCGCGCGCAACGGAGTGAGCACGTCTCCACTCGGTTCGGGTCCGGTCCCGCCCGTTGCGGGGCAAACGGGGTGAGCGTCTCGGAGAGACAAACGGCAAGTCACGCGGACAGGTCACACTGGCGGCAATCGGTCATCCGAGTGTCATTCCGTCGAGTCGGCCGGCAGCGACACGCAGGGAGAGGACTCCGACGAGCGGTGCAGCCAGAACCGTCACCCCGATTCCGGCGAACACGGCGACGAGTGGGAGGCTATCGGCGAACAACAGACTGAGGGCCGCCGGGGCCGCGAGCAGGCAGAGAACGACAGAGTGGGCCAGGATGGCGAACTTGCCCGGCGCAATCGGTCCGTCGACCGTGTGTTCGAGTGCCCCGACCTGGGGTAGGACGAACCCGATGGCGAGAGCCGCGGGGACCACCCCGACCAGGACGAGGAGGCTGAGCAGGAGCGCCGGCACCGTCAGCCAGACCGGCCCGACGAGCGCGCCGGCCAGCAGCACCGACGCGACAATCACGGGAGCACCGATGAGGACGGTGGTGAGCGCGTAGCCACGGACAATCTCGGTACCAGACGCCGAGAGCAGATGCGGGAGGGTGTCGTCCTCGGAGGAGAGCGGGTTGAGCCCGACGGCGACAGTCGCCATCCAGACCGCGTAGGCACCGACAACGAGGGGAAACAGCGGGATATCGGTTCCCTCGGGGTCGACCAGCGCGAGTCCGACAATCAACGTGGGCACCGCGAGGAGGCCGACGACCAGCGGTCGCCGCCGGGACTGGAGCCAGAGCCGCCAGGCAACGGCACGGGTCGGACCAGTCACCCCGACACGACCGAGCAGGTCGTCGATACGGGTGCGCTCCGTGTCCACCCGCTCGCGACTCCCGCCGGTGAACCAGCTCCGGAGAGCCAACTGTTCGACCGTCAGAGCCAGGGCGAGCGAACCGGCGACACCGCCGGCAGTGGCCACCGCGACCAGCGTGCGGTTCGGCTCCACACCCGGCACACCGGCCGCGAACACCTCACCAAAGGCGGCGACGGGCAACCGCGATAGCAACACAATCGTCTCCTCAGGGTAGCCGGCAGCCAGTGAGAGGACCGTGACCCCGACACCGCCGAGCAGCACCTTGCCGGCTCCGCCGGGGGTGATGTTGGCGGCCGCAACGGCGAGACGGGCCGCCATCCCGGCGAGTTCCGCGCTCAGAGAGAACACGAGCAACACCAGGAACAGTAGCGGATTGCGCGCCGGCGCGTCGAGCCCCCAGAGCAGCGCGAGCGCAGTCGCGGCCCCAAAGGCACTGAAGATGGCCAGCCTGCGGGCGTACGTTCCGAGCACAGTCCCCCACAGCGTCGGGCGGAGACCGACAGACCGGAGCAGAAACGGACTCCCCTGGACCGAGCGCGCCGCTGTCGGCGTACCGGCGGCAGCGGTCACCGCGAACAGAAGCCAGGCCCCGGCCGCGGCACCCCGGAGCAGCTCTCTGAGCGTCTCCGGTTCGATTTCGGAGGGGGGCTGTCCGGCGTCCCCGAGAACGATGTACAGCCAGAGGGCCACGAGAAAGCCGACCCGGAGCGCGAGCGTGCGCGGGTTGTCGAGCGCGCGCCGCCAGGCCCGAAGCAGGTAGAGACGCGCAACCAACAGCGTGTCACCGAGCGTCTCGCGGCTCATGCGTCGGTCAGTTCGAGCACCGCTGTCTCCAGGCTGTCGTCGACAGTCTCGCCCAGTTTGTCGGGTGTGTCCTCCGCGACAAGCCGTCCGTCGGAGGCGATACCCACCCGGTCACAGATTGCCTCGACAGTCGCGAGGTCGTGCGAGGAGATGACCACCGCGGTGCCGTCGTCACTGGCGTCCGCGACCAGTTGTCTGACGGTCCGTATCGCCCGCGGATCGAGCCCGTTCAGCGGCTCGTCCAGCAGCAACACCGCCGGGTCGTGAAGCGTCGCCTGTGCGAGGCCGAGTCGCCGGCGCATCCCGGTCGAGTACCCCCCGGTGCGACGGTCCGCCGCGTCGGCGAGCCCGTACCGTTCGAGCGCCTCCTCGACCCTGCCGCTCTCGTCGAGTCGCCGGAACTGCGCCGCGTACCGGAGCTGTTCCCGACCTGTTAGTTCGTCGTACAGGGGTGCCTCGGCGGGGAGGTATCCGAGCACGTCTGTCAGCGCCTCGCGTTCTGTGCTGGCGACGCCGTCGATACGGGCGGTCCCCGCGTCCGCGTCCAGCAGTCCCGAGAGAATCTGCAACGTTGTTGTCTTTCCCGCACCGTTCGGGCCGACGAAACCGTACACTGTGCCAAACGGCACCGAGAGCGAGAGGTCGTCGACCGCAACAACATCTCCGAACCGTTTCGTCAGACCCGCCGCGGTGATTGCATCGGTCACTACTGTACGTTGTTGGACAGCCAATCAAAAGAATTGTGCCCGGGAGACGGTGGCCTCCCGGTTCGGGACTGTCACCCTCGCGAAATCACAGAGCGCGTCTCGGGACGACCGGGAACCCGCCACGACAGTGTTCGGGCAAAGGCCGCCGGCTCCGCGTCCGACCGACGCCGGCAGGAATCGAGGGTCGACACGGGACCGAGGCGCCTCAGAGTTCGCTCTCGAAGTCGTCGAGCCCGTAGAAACTGTCGGCACCGCGGTGGTCGAGCGTCTCGTTCGCGAGCAGCCAGTAGACCACCGACAGCGCCTTCCGGCCCTTGTTGTTTGTTGGAACAACGAGGTCGACGTTGCTCGTGGTGTTGTTGGAGTCGCACATCGCGATAACCGGAACACCGACCGTGATGGCCTCCTTGACAGCCTGTGAGTCGCCGATGGGGTCGGTCACCACCACGACGTCCGGTTCGATGTAGCCGTCGTAGGTGGGGTTGGTGAGCGTTCCGGGGATAAACCGGCCCGTGCGAGCGCGCGCGCCGACGGCGTCGGCGAACGTCTCGGCCGGGAAGCGGCCGTACTGGCGCGAGGAGGCGACGAGAATCTGCTCGGGGTCGTAGCCCGCGAGGAAGTTCGCCGCCGTCCGGATGCGCCTGTCCGTCATCGACACGTCCAGCACGTACAGACCGTCCGTGCGGACGCGGTGGATGAACCGGCCCATGTCGTCGGTTTTCTGCTGGGTGCCGATATGGACACCCGCGCCGAGGTAGTCCTCGACCGGGATGAGCAGGTCCGCCTCGTCGTCGGACATTACGTCCTCGTCGAGGGTCGGACCCCCGTCGTCGGGCTCAGCCGCGGCCCCGGTGTCGTCGGGTTCGGCCGCTACCGGTTCCTCGGGGTCGGTTTCCGTCTGTTCGGCCTCGGCCGTCTCGGCCTCGGCGGGCTGTTCCGTCGCCGTCTCGGTCTCCGCGTCGTCCGTCTCGGACGCGTCGAGACCGTCGTTTTCGTTTCCACTCATGCGTTGTGTTCGATTCTGATGAGTTCGTTGAGTTTCGCCGTCCGCTCGCCGCCGACAGTGCCGGTCTTGATGTAGGGCGCGTCGGTTGCCACGGCGAGGTGGGCGATGGTCGTGTCCTCGGTCTCTCCGCTCCGGTGTGAGACGACCGGACTGTACCCGGCCGCCACCGCGCGCTCGATTGCGTCGAACGCGCCGGTCAGCGTGCCGGTCTGGTTCGGCTTGACCAGGATGCTGTTTGCCGCACCCTGCTCGATACCGCGTTCGAGCCGGTCGACGTTCGTCACGAACAGGTCGTCACCACAGACGAGCGTCTCCGTGCTGCCCGCACCGGCCGCCGCCTGACCGCCGACCGTCGCCGTGAGCTCGGCAAAGCCCGCGAAGTCGGTCTCGGTCAGAGGGTCCTCCACGTAGACGACATCGTGGCGCTCGACCAGGTCGGCGACGTACGCCGCCTGCTCGTCGGGGTCGCGCACCTCGTCGCTGTAGCGGTACACCCCCGCCTCCTCGTCGTACAGCTCCGCCGCGGCCACGTCCAGCCCAGTGCGAATCTCGAACCCGACATCCTCGGCGACGCGGTCGACCGCCGCCGCGAGCACCGCAAACGCCTCGCTGTCCGAGATGGGGGGTGCCCACGCCCCCTCGTCGCCCGTTCCGCAGGCGATATCGCGGTCTGCGAGCAGGTCGCCGACCGTCTCGTGGACCGCCGCGTTTGCAAAGACCGCCGCCTCGACGGAGGGTGCGCCGACGGGTGCCGCGAGGAACTCCTGGATGTCGGTTGCCTCGGCGGCGTGTTCGCCCCCGCCGATGACGTTCCCGAGCGGGACGGGAAAGCCGTCACCGCGGAAGGTGCCGCCGAGATGCTGGAACAGCGGCGCACCGAGCACGTCGGCGGCGACGTGTGCGGCGGCCATCGAGAGCGCAACGGCGCTGTTGGCACCGATAGTCGAGAAGTCGTCGGTTCCGTCGGCGGCCCGGAGTGTGCTGTCGACGTCGCGCTGGTCGCCGGCGTACACCTCCCCGACCAGTCGGGGAACCGCGTGCTCGCGGGCCGCGGCGATTGCCTCGTGTGCCGGCAACTCGACTGCCTCGAACGCGCCGGTGCTCGCCCCCGAGGGGGCACGCGCCCGGCCGAAGCCACCGCTGTCGGTCCGGATGTCGGCCTCGACTGTCGGATTCCCCCGGGAGTCGAGCACCCGACGCAACACGACATCCGTGACCAGCGTCACTGATGCTCACCCCGACGCACGGTGAACGGCAACACGTCGGCGTCGTACTCCTGGGCGGCGATGAGAATCGGCTGGGTCTGCTCGGTTTCGACCAGGACAGGCGCGCCGTATGCGACCTGCAACGCCCGTGCACCGATGATGCGAGCCCGCTCGTAGCGGTTGTCTGTCCTGACCATTACTGATAGGGTGCGACGATGTCGACCAGGTCCTTGTGCGAGACGAGCATCCGCCGACAGCAGTGCCGTTCGACGCCCAGTTCGTCGAGTACCTTCTCCGGGTCCTCGGGGTTGTCGGCCTCGCGGGTGCGAGCCTTGAACTCCTCCCAGTGTTCACCGACCACCTTGCCACACGTGAAACACCGGACTGGTACCATCATCGGTGATCACCTGTAGGATTTCTGGTAGCGGGCCCGCGCTCCGGGACCGCCCCACTTTTTTGACTCGCGCTGGCGCACGTCGTTGACCAGCAACGAGCGGTCGAACTCGCGGTAGGCGTCGCGCAGTTCGGCGTCGTTTGCGTGCTCGACGAGTCCGCGGGCGATTGCTGTCCGCACCGCGTCGGCCTGTCCGACGGTTCCGCCGCCCTCGACGGAGATGTCGATGTCGACGCCGTCCCGGACGTTTCGCTCGACGACCCGGAACGGCTCGAGCATCTTCAGCCGGGCCATCTCCGGTTCGAACAGTTCGACCGGCTGTGCGTTGACCCGTATCTTGCCGGTTCCATCGCGGACGGTTGCCCGTGCAATCGCGGTCTTCTTTTTGCCAGATGTGTTTGTTACCATGTGATGTTCGCCCCCAGTGACTCGCTGATATCACCCAGCGAGACAAAGCGGATGTTCGAGAGCCGGTCCAGCGACGTGTCCTCGAGACGCTCGGCCTCGTCGTACGGGTTGCCGACGTAGACACGGACACTCTCGAGTGCCTCGCGGCCACGCGGGCGCTTGTACGGGAGCATCCCCCGGATGGACCGCTTGAACAGGCGGTCCGGTCGCTTTGGATAGTACGGCCCGCGGTCCGAACCGTGCTCGCGCCGGTCCATGTACTTCTGTGTGAGCTGTTCCTCGCGGCCGGTGATGACCGCGTGCTCGGCGTTGACCACGGCGATACGCTCGCCGTCGAGCGCGCGCTCGGCCACCTGCGAGGCGACACGACCGAGAATGCAATCCTGTGCGTCGACGACAACGTCGGCGTCGAACTCGGCCATGCTCATCGTATCACCCGCACGTTCGTCGCCGCGGGGTTCTGTTCGAGTAGCTGTTCGAGTGACAGGGTCTCGCCGACCTGGTCGATTTTCGTCCGTGCCGTCCCCGAGAAGTCGACGGCCGCGACGCTGACCTCCTTTGTCAGCACGCCGCTGCCGAGCACCTTGCCGGGCACGACCACAGTCTCGTCGGCCCGTGCGTAGCGCTCGATGCGCCCCAGATTCACCTCGGCGTGTGTGCGCCGCGGCGCCTCTAGGCGGTCGGCAACGTCCTGCCAGACGTCGCTCCCGCCGTCTCGGGCCGTGGATTTCAACTCGGCGATGAGACCCTCCAGTCGTGGGTTTGTCTTACTCATGACGGTCCTCCTGAGAAATGCAGGGAGCAGGATTTGAACCTGCGGACCCCTACGGGACAGCGCCCTGAACGCTGCGCCGTTGGCCTGACTTGGCTATCC
>JAQCNG010000349.1 GCA_028275145.1 Halovenus sp.
GACCCGGCACGAGCACACACTTATTACCGTCGGGCTACCCAGTGGAGATGTGTCCCCGGAGAGCAATAGGACGACGGTGCTGGTCGTCGACGACGAGCGGGAGGTGGCAGACATCTACGCACTCCGACTCGACGGGCAGTACGAGACCCGGACGGCGTACGGCGGCGGCGCGGCGCTCGCGGCACTGGAGGAGAATATCGACGTCGTGTTGCTAGACCGCCGGATGCCCGGCCACTCCGGTGACGAGGTTCTCAACGAGATCCGCGACCGGGGGTACGACTGTCGTGTGATCGTGCTCACGGCCGTCGACCCCGGGCGGGACATCCTCGACATGCCCTTCGACGACTACCTCTGCAAGCCCGTCGAGAAGGGCGACCTCGTGCAGGCGATCGAACAGCAGTTACGAGTGCAGAGACACGAGGGTCGACTCGGCGAGTATCTCGAACTCCGGTCGAAACTCTCACTGCTCGAGGCAGAGCTACCCCCGGGGAGTGACGAGGTCGACCGACTCCGCTCGCGGGCGACCAGACTCGAATCCGAACTCGACGACCCCGAGAACTTCGAGGACTTCGAGACGGTCAAACGGTCCTTCTCGAACATCGACCGGCGTCCAGGCTGACCCGGGGAGAGCGATACGACCCGGATACCGGCGACGGAAGACGGGTCACCCGTGGCCCAAACACCGCTGTTTTCCAGACGGAGACCGAACAACGGGTGATGGGTTCACACACAGTTTCGGTTACCGGTATGGCGTGTCACGGCTGTGAACAGAACGTCGAGGACGAACTCGACGCGCTCGACGCGGTCGACAGTGTCGCGGCCGACCACGAGACCGACACCGTCGAACTGGTCACAGACGAAGAGCTGTCGACAGAGCAGATCGGGGCTGCAGTCGAGCGCGCGGGCTACGAACTCGACAACTAGTCGGGGGAACCACGTCCCGGAGGCGAGCGCCCGACGTCGAGAGACGGACAAACGACCCCGGCGATCACCCTGTGATGGTCCTCGTAGACACCGTGACCGCCGGGAACGAGCGCGGCCGGCCCACCGAGTCGGCGGGCGGTCCCGGTGGCTGTCGACGGGAACGAGCGGGTCCTGTTTACACCGACGACCAGCGACAGAACCGACACGGCCGACAGGACACTCCCGTCGTACGCGAGCATGGCTGCACGCGAGCGCTCGACGTCACTGAGATAGTAGCGGGCGAGTGTCTGTGCGGTGGGCCAGTTCGGTTCGTTCCACCAGCCGATACCGTCGAGCACACCCGTGAGAACCAGCAGCAGCTGTGTGCCCCCGCCGAACCGGTGGGACGGGTGGCCGGCGGGTCCGACACCGTACGATACTATCAGGCCTCGATGTACTGGAGCTCCCAGTCGTTGCGTGCCTTGAGCTCTGTGCGGCCCTCGTCGGTGAGCGTGTACGAGTTGGTCCGCTTGTCGATCTCACCTTTCTCGATGAGCCCTTCCTCGACGAGTGTGTCGAGGTTCGGGTACAGCCGACCGTGCTGTATCTCCGACTCGTAGTAGTCCTCGAGTTCCTCCTTTATTGCCAGCCCGTGTGGCTCGTCGAGTCCAGCCGTGACGTAGAGGATATCACGCTGGAATCCGGTCAGATTATCCATAACGGCTAAATGTAAGCCACCCAAGTATTTAAGCCTATCGCGGTGGCTGACGGCCGCAGACGGCCGTTCAGCGGGTGTAGGTGACAGTCGGGAGACGACGGGACCGCCGGAGAGCGGTGGAGCGACGGGGCCGACGACCGTGAACCGGTGGCGTGTCTCTCCCGGCCGTGTTGCTGTCACGGGTGGCGGAAACGCCGGAAGGCACAAACGAAAGTGCTTTTATTCGGCCCGGTGGAATCAAAAACGTACAGCGCGTGGGTAGCCAAGCCAGGCCAACGGCGCAGCGTTGAGGGCGCTGTCCTGTAGAGGTCCGCCGGTTCAAATCCGGTCCCACGCAGTTGTCGCCGGCGAGCGAGTGCGAGCCGGCACCGTCCTGCGACACAGCCCGGTGAGCCACAGCAGTTGTCCACACGGCCGGAGACCACCGTCGGTGTCGGTGACCGGTCGCGTGCGGCAGGCGCGGCCCGACAGACATTACCACCGGAGCAGCAAAGAGGAGACATGGGGTTTCACACCTTCGACGCAGACCGCGCAGAGAGTCTCGAAGCCGACGACCGGTACCGGTGGTGCTCTGCCGAGGAGTTGCGCGCACAGGTCGCCCCCCACAGCGAGGCACAGCTAGCCGACCTGGGGAGCGGCACCGGGTTCTACACCGACACCGTCGCCCCGCAGGCCGGACACGTGTACGCGGTCGA
>JAQCNG010000155.1 GCA_028275145.1 Halovenus sp.
AGCGCGAGCATCATGTACCCGTACTGTGAGATAGTCGAGTACGCGAGCACCTGCTTGAGTTCCTGCTTGACCAGCGCCATCGTCGCGGCAAAGAGCGCGGTGAACCCGCCGACGAGCGCGATGATGGCGAGCACCGTCGGGGAGAGCGCGTAGAAACCGTACATCCGGGCGACGAGAAAGACACCGGCGGCGACCATCGTCGCGGCGTGGATGAGCGCCGAGACGGGCGTGGGCCCCTCCATCGCGTCGGGCAACCAGGTGTGCAGGGGGAACTGCGCCGACTTCCCGATGACCCCACCAAGCACCAGCAGGCCGATGCCGTCGACGACCTGCTGGCCGCTCAGGTCGAGAAAGGTGAACTCGCCGGTTCCCTCGACGACGTCCTGTGCGCCGGTGACAAAGGAGTCGGTGCCCGCAAAGGCGGTTGTCCCGAACGTGGCGAACACCGCCACCACACCCACGAGGAAGAAGTAGTCGCCGAACCGGGTGACCAGGAACGCCTTTTTTGCGGCGCTGGGTGGGCCCTCCTCACGGAACCAGTGCCCGATGAGCAGAAACGAGCACAACCCCACCAGCTCGAAGAACACGAACGACATCAGGAGATTGTCGCTGACGACAAAGGCAAGCATCGAGAAGGTAAACAGGCTCAGTCCGGCGTAGTAACGGCTCAGGTCCGGTTCGTCCTCGTTGTTCATGTAGCCAAGCGAGAACAGGTGGACCAGAAAGGCGATCAACGAGACGACCACCAGCATCAGCGACGACAGCGGGTCCACCAGAACGCCGAAACTGAGTTCGACCCCCTCGCCATCGAGTCCGCCGATGAACGTGTAGACAGTCTCGTGAGTGGGTTCGGCTCCGAGCGCAATCTGGACGGCAATCCACAGCGAGAAACCGAGCGACCCGGCCGTCGCCACCAGTCCGGGCAGCGCACCCCGGAGCGGCAGGAACCGGCCGCCGGCGAGGATAACGGCGAACGTGACCAGCGGGAACGCGACGACACCGAGCGCGGGGTCCAGTAGCCCCGACATGTTACCGCCTCATCGTGACTGCCCCGGTCACGTCGATGGTCTCGAAGTTGCGGTTCAGTCCGAGGATGATGCCGATACCGACGGCCACCTCCGCGGCAGCGAGCGCGATGACGAAGAGGGCAAACACCTGGCCGGTCAGGTTCTCGTGTACCAGTCCAAAGGCGACCAGATTGATGTTGGCGGCGTTGAGCATCAACTCGACGGACATCAGGAAAAGCAGGGCGTTGCGGCGCACGAGCACGCCGAACACCCCGATACAGAACATCCCGGCCGAGAGCAGCAGGTACCCCTCCAGCGGGACCGTCACTGACCGTCACCCCCCTCGTCGCGGTCGGCGAGCATCAGCGCACCGTCCAGCGCGGCGTCGAGCACCACCGCGAGCACAATCAGCGCCACCAGGAAACTCTCGGTGTTCTGGTAGGCCGTCTCCGCGCCCGCCGACGCCGGTTCACCGAGCAGAGCGTAGCCGATGCCCGAAACCACGCTGCCCACGTCGTTGATTCCCGCGGGGTCAGTGAACGCCCAGGTGAGAGGGCCTGTGTCCCCCACCGTGAGGAAGGTGAGTGCCATCGTGACGAACAGTCCGGCCGCGACCAGACCGGGGACCAGATGCCGCCCGAGCGGAATCAGACGCGGGCGGGTCATGCCGTCTCCTCCGGTTCGACGTCGCCGAACTCGTCGGCCTCGCTCTCGTCACGGCGGGTGAGCATCACGCCGAACGTGACCAGAATCAGGACACCACCGATGTAGACGAGCACCTGGATGACTGCCACGAACTCGGCGGTGAGCACGATGTAGTGGACTGCCACGCTCAACAGCGCGAGTCCGAGCAACAACGCCGAGTGCCAGACATCGCGGGCGAGTACGACCCCGAGGCTGCTCGCGAGAGTCACGAACGCGAACAACCCGAACGCGAGTTGCTCCAGCACCATTTAACTGAACGTGCTACCGGCGTGCTTTTCAACATTCCCTTTTTGCTCGCGGGCGACCCACCACCGCTAAACTGCCGTTTCAGGCCCGCTGGCGGCCCACAACCGGCGAATGCGACTCACACAGGCGCGGCGGCACCCGTTCGGTTTCGCGGCGGTGTTCCGGCGGGCGGACGTGGCGGGGCTTTTATTCCAGGGCCGCCAATCGACAGTCATGCTCACCCTGGATATAGACCAGTTCGTGTTGGAACTCGACGACGGGACACTCAAACACGTCGGTGCGTCGAACAAGTCCGCGACGGTCAAACTCTACGACGTCGAGGACACCGAGGTCAGGGAGTTCGGTGACGAGCGTGTCAAACTCGCCTGCGAGGACGACGGCGGCAACGAGGTGGAGCTGGCGCTGGGGCCGGAGAAGGCCCGCGCAGTCGCCCGCGAACTGGACCGACTCGAAGACGAGAGCCGGGTCTTCGAGTGAGCCGTGCCGGAGACAACGCGAGCGGGCGCGGCGTTGCAGTTCGACCACGGGGGCACGGGTGAGACAGTGGCGTTCGTCGGTGAGGCGGGTCTCGGTGTCTGGCAGTGGGGCTGGCAGTACGACCGTGTGGCGGGTCCCTTCGAGGCGCTGGTCTGGGACCTGCGGGGCACCGGCGGGTCCGACGGGCCACCGGACGGCTACGACGTCGACGCGATGGCCGACGACCTGGAGACGGTGCTCGGGGCCGTCGAGGCGCGGCGTGCCCACCTGGTCGGCGTGGGACTGGGGGGGATGGTCGCGCTCAGGCACGCCCGACGGCACGACCGCGCGGCCTCGCTCTCGCTTTTCGGCACTGCTCCGGCCGGCCACCACGTCGACGAGACGGCGCTCCGGGCGCTCTACGCGTCACCCGACGACGAGGCGGCACTCCGTGACTCGCTCTCGGGCGGGTTCTCACCGGGCTTTCTCGACGAGACGGACCTCGCCGGCCGAATCTGTGGGTGGCGCGCGGACGACGACGCCGGCAGGGCGGCCTTCGAGACACAGGCGGCGGCCGCGCTCGCGTTCGACGCCGGACCGCTGTACGAACTCGACCTGCCAGTGCTGGTCTGTCACGGCCTGTCCGACCCGGTGGTTCCGGCACAGGCCGGCCGTGACCTCGCCGAGCGACTCCCCCACGGCACGTTCGAGGCCGTCGAGGGCCGACACCTCTGTTTTGCCGAGCACTCCCGGGCGGTCAACGACCGACTGCTCACCTTTCTGGACGAACACAGCAGGTAGGTGGTGGTTCCTCACGGCCGCTCCCGCGCAGGCTCCGGTCGCCCCGGCGAAACCGCCTCCGACGACGAAAGACAGAGGCCGGTCGCGCCCGTATCACGGCCATGGACCACGACCGCATTCACTCACAGGAGCCCAGCCACCACGTCGAGCGCTGGTCGACGGGCACAATCGAGTCGGTCGACCAGCGAGACGGCCACTGTGTGGTCACCGTCCAGGCCGACGACGGCGCGGTTGTCGAACTTACCGTGACCCTCGCCGTCCGGGACCTCTTTCTGAGTCGGCTGGATATCGGCGAGGCGGAGTCACCGGTCGGAGAGCAGGTCTGGTACCGCGAGCGCGGTGGCTGAGCGTCCCCACGCCGCTGGCACGCTCGGGGGCGGGCTAGAACTCCTCGACGTGCGGGCGCAGGTCCAGTTCGAGTGTCCACGCGCTGGGGTCCTGTTCGACGAGATGCCAGTAGCTCTGTGCGATGTCGTCGGGGTCGCCGAGGTCACACGGAACGGCGACGGCGTCGCCGTCGGTCTCCCGCAGGTCGTCGGCCAGCGATTCGAGGTACCCCTCGCTGCGTGCGAGCAGACCGACCGAGAGCCCCTCCGTGGCGAACGTTCGTGCGAGC
>JAQCNG010000001.1 GCA_028275145.1 Halovenus sp.
GCAGAGCGCCTGTCCTTTGTACGACAGGAAGCTGGACGGTTCGAATCCTCCCGCGAGCTTCACAGGTCGGTCCGAGTGTCGAACCAGTACTGCCCACCCGACCGCCCGCGTTTGCTCGCCGAGGCGGCGTCCCACCGGTGTCCCAGGTCCGAGAGGAGTCACAGCGAATCGAGAGAGGTGCTCGCCGGTGGACTCGCCGGCCCTGTTCGGTTCTCCCGCGCACCCGGCGGTGGTCTCCGGGTGCTGTGTCGTGCGGGACACAGAGCGGTCCACCTTCGAAACGTTCAGTGGGCGCGGGCGGGTAAAAGTCGAGTATGGACGCCGAACTCCGCCGGATACCCGGCGAGGCGACACTCGCCGACGCCCACGCCGTGCGCCGGACAGTCTTTATCCAGGAACAGGGTGTCTCGGAGGCCGAGGAGATGGACGGCCGTGACGAGGATGCCGTCCACATCGTCGCCTACACACCCGCCGGACGGAACAGTGGCGGCCAGACCGACGAGGGCCGCCCCGTCGGGACCGCCCGTCTGCGGGTGCCAGAGTCCGGCGTGGCGAAACCCGAGCGGGTGGCCGTCCTCGAATCCTGCCGGGGCGAGGGTATCGGGGAGCAACTGATGGCGGCAATCGAGGACGAGGCCCGTACACAGGGCTGTACACAGGCCCGTCTGCACGCCCAGACCGCCGTCGAGGGGTTCTACCGGGAGCTGGGCTACGAGACGACGAGCGACGTGTTCCAGGAGGCGAACATCCCACACGTCGAGATGGAGAAGCGACTCTGAGCGGGAGAGCGTGGGTCGCCGTCGGCTACTCTCCGCGCAACTCGGCAACGTGGTCGATGCGTTTCTGCACGACGTCTGCCTTGCCGATGTCGTGGCGCGAGCGCAGGCCCTCCTCGCCTGCGGCCGCCAGCGCGTCCTCCGCGATCGCCTCGGCGGCGGCGATGGAGTCGGCGACCCCCACGACGGCAAAGGAGCGCGAGGTGGTCGTGTAGATGCCGTCCGCACGCTCGTCCACGCTGGCGTAGTACAGCAGCGCGTCGCCGGCGCTGTCCGCGTCGATTGCGACGCGGGTGCCGCCCTGTGGGTCCGTCGGGTACCCCTCCGGGACGGCGTACTTGCAGACGGTCGCCCGTGGGGTAAACGTCAGTTGCGGGAGCGGGTCGCCCTCGCGGGCGGCCACGAGCACCTCTAACAGGTCCGTGCCGAGCACCGGGAGCGTGTTCATCGCCTCCGGGTCGCCAAACCGGGCGTTGAACTCCACCACCCGCACCCCGTCTGCGGTCAGCATGAACTGCCCGTAGAGGATACCCTTGTACCCGCCGAGCGCGTCGACGGTTGCCTGGAGGATGTCGACGGCGGTCATGTAGTCGTTCTCGTCGATGAACGGCAGTGCGAGTTCCGCGTCGCTGTAGGAACCCATCCCGCCGGTGTTTGGCCCCTCGTCACCCTCGTAGGCGCGCTTGTGGTCCTGCACGGCGGGTGTGACACGCAGGTCGCCGTTGGCCACGAACGCCTGGACGGTGAACTCCTCGCCGACGAGGCGCTCCTCGAGCACGAGACGGTCGTGGTCGGACTCCCGGATGTAGCTCTTTGCCTCCGCGGCGGTCACCTGGTCACCGATTACCTTCACGCCCTTGCCACCCGTCAGTCCGGCGGGCTTGACCGCCAGGTCGCCATCGTGGCTGTCGACGTACTCGCAGGCGGCCGCCGGGTCGTCGAACGTCTCGAAGGCCGGACACCCGGGGATGCCGTGCTCCCGCATGAAGCGCCGCTGGAAGGGCTTGTCCGTCTCGATGCGTGCCTCGGTCTCCTGGGGGCCGAAGGCGTAGATACCCGCCTCGTCGAGCGCGTCCGCGACACCGGCCGCCAGCGGGGCCTCGGGACCGACGACCGCGAGCGTCGCGCCCACCTCGCGGGCGTATGCGGTGACCGCCGTTGGGTTCGTCGTCTCGAGTGTCTCGAACCCTGCCGCCTCGCGGGCGACTCCCGGATTCCGGTTCCCCGCACACGCGTACAGCGTGGCCGACGAGTCCGATACTGCGCGCGCTATCGCGTGCTCGCGGCCACCGCCACCGACGAGCAACACTGTCTCGCTCATACCTGAACCGCGACCGAACGGAGTGTAAAGCTTGTGCTCCGGGGCACCTGACAGGTCAGGCTACCCTGGCGTCGCCGAGCAGTTCCTCCGTTGCGTTCCAGGTGCCGCGGACGATGACCGCATCACCCCGGGCGAGGTGGTCGTCGTCGCCCGGGTAGAACACCCACTCGTCGTCGGTCCGGTGGATAGCGACCGGCGACACCCCGGGGTGTTCGGTCAGCAACTGCCTGACGGTCCCGCCGTCGAGGGCGCTCCCCTCGGCCACACGCACCCGGCGGACCGCAATCTCGCTCTCCCGGACGGACTCGGCGATAACGGGGTGTGCGTCGATATCCCGGAGGATACCCTCTGTTATCTCCAGGGCCGCGTCGCTGATGAGTTCTGCACTGCTCGCGAGACGGAGAAACCCCCGGAGTGCAACCGGGTCATCGACCTCCTGGGCGCCCTGTAGCGTCCAGGCCTCCAGCCGGGACTGCAGCGCGTCGACCTCGACCTCCAGGTCGAGCACCTCCCGCGCGAGTTCCTCGTCGTCGAACAGCACGCTCGCGTACGCCAGGTCGACAGACAGTTCGCTGACGTTTTTCATCAACACGATTGTGTCGACCGCACGGGTCAGGTCCGCCAGTTGCTCGGCGGGTTCCTCCGGGCGCTCGTAGGCCACCCCCGTTGCGGTCTCGTACACCTCGGCCAGCCTCCCCTCGGGGCCGCGCAACAGCACGGTGTCCCCCGGGAGGAGTCGCGTCTCGCGGCCGGGGTCCAGCAACCACTCGCCGTCTCGACGGATACCGATTACCCGCACGCCGGTTTCGGTCTGCAGGTCGATGTCGGCGAGCGGGCGGCCGGCGTAAGCCGACCCCCCGGACAGTTCGGCACGCGCGAGCATCTCGATTGCGTCCGGGAGGGCGGCACGAATCGCGAGCGGCAGGTCGTCCTCGCCGAGCACCACGTCCGCGATGTCGCCGGCCGCCTCACTTATCTTCTCGGCGGCCCCCACCATCCCGAGCACCGGCGCGAGTTGCTGTGCGTCGCCCGTGTTGCGCGCTGCCATCAGCATGTTCATCCGGGTCTGTAGCTGGAGGACATCCATCTCGGCCTCCAGGTCGAGTACCTCCTCGGCGAGTGGTTCACTGTTGTGCAACAGGGCCGAGTACGCCAGGTCGACGATGAGTTCGGAGCGGTCTTTCATCGAGACCAGCAGGCGCTTCACACCGACCGGTTCGTACTCGACGGACTGCGTACTCACCCCGTCGAACGTGTCCATGCTCAACGTTCAACCGACGTCCGCTTGACTCTGTCGCCGACAGTCACCGACCGGAGACGGTGACCAGGCGGACTCTCCGGCGAGACAGTTCAGGGTGTGAGAACGACCTTGCCGATGGACTGACGACTCTCGATGTACTCGTGGGCCCGGGCCGCGTTCGCCAGGTCGAACGCGCGGTCAAACTGCACCTCGAGGTCACCGGCCGCCAGCATCTCCGCGAGCTCCGGCACCGCGCCGAGCACCTCCATCGGGCGCAACTGGATGGCACGCCCCAGATGGTAGCCGACGATGCGGTAGTTCCCGAACAACAGGCTGTCGGTCCGGAGTCGACCGGGCGTGCCCGAGGCCGCCCCGTAGACCACCATCCGACCGAACTGTGCCAGCGCGTCGAGAGACTGCTCGGTTGTTTCGCCGCCGACGCCGTCGAGCACGAGGTCCACCCCGTGGTCTGTCTCTGCCTCGACTGTGGCGACGAAATCCTCCTCCTCGTAGTTGATGGGGTGGTCACAGCCGAGCTGTGCCGCCCGGTCGAGTTTCTCGGCCGTCGAGGCGGTCCCGAATATCTCCGCGCCCGCCTCGCGGGCGAGTTGGACGGCCGCAGTCCCGACACCACCCGCAGCGGCGTGAATCAGCACCGACTCCCCCTCCGACAGTTCGCCCCACCCGTGGAGGCAGTTGCGGGCGGTGAGAAACTGGACCGGAAAGCCCGCCGCCTCCGCCATCGACAGCCCATCCGGCACCGGGAGCAGCCCCGCCGCGTCCGCGAGTGCGTACTCGGCGTAGCCGCCGTTGTCGACCATCGTCACCACCGTCTCACCGACCTCGCGGCCGACGCCGTCGCCGACTGCGTCGATGGTGCCCGCCACCTCGAGTCCGGGGACGAACGGCGCGGCCGGGCCGCCGTGGTAGTGACCCCGCCGTTGCATGATATCCGCGAAGTTGATGCCCGCGGCCGCCACCGCGATGCGCACCTCGCCGGCTCCCGGCTCCGGCCGCTCGCGCTCTGTGGGTTCGATGGCCTCGCTGTCGCCGTACGATGTCACCTCGATTGCTCGCATGGCCGAATCTAGCGGGGCCGTGTAGGAGTAGATTGTGACTGCCAGGCGGTCGTGTCACCGGAGCAGCCCGCTCGGCGGTCGCGCGGCCGATTACTCGATCTCCTCGGCCAGTTCGTCGGCGTCGATGTCGGCGTCCTCGAGTGCGGCCTCCAGGTCGCCGCCACCGCCACCGCCACCCATACCGCCCATGCCGCCCATCATCCCGGGGAGCCCGCCGCCCTCGATGACCTCCTGGACGACGATGCGGTCGATGTCGAGCAGGTCGATGAGCTGCTGACCGATCTGCTGTTTGCCCATCATCCACTGCTGGTTCATCGTCAGCTCCATCGTGGCGTCGATGTACAGCGCCTCTTGCTCGACCTCGACGGTCTCGTAGGTCGGCTCGTCGTCGGCGTCCGCCGCTGTCTCCTCGTCGTCTTCGACGAGTTGTTCCTCCTCGACGACGTCGGTTTCGAAGTGAACGTCGAGATCGATATCGAGGAACGTCTGGAGCAGTTCCTGTGCGCGTTCCTCGCGGTCGTCGACGGTGCCGACGACCTCCCAGTCGTACTCCAGGGTGTCGCCGGCGAGGGGGTGGTTGAAATCGACACGGGCGCGACCACCGATGATGGTCTCGACGAACCCCTGTTCGCCGTCGATAGTAACCTGATTACCGGGGTAGCGGTCGTCCTCGGGGATCTTCTCTGCGCTCACCGTGCGGACCTCGTCGTCGTCGTACTCGCCAAAGCCCGCCTCCGGGCTGACCGTCGCGGTCCCGCTGTCGCCGACCTCCGTGCCGACGAGCGCCTCCTCGACCGGGTCGAAGATGTGCCCCTCGCCGAGGACAATCGTTCGCGGGCCAAACTCCCGCTCGTCGTCGTCGATGCCCTCCTCCGCGGCGAGTTCGCCGTCGGTGGTGTCCACGAGGTGGTTGTCCTCGGCGGTGCGGGCGGTGTACTCGACGCGCACGAAGTCGCCGTACTCGAACCCCTGACTCTCCGCGTCGTCGGCCGACTCCTCGTCTGTCTCGGCTGTGTCGTCGGCGGGCGCTTCGACGTCGCCCTCCGGGTCGTTGCTCATACCAATGAAACTGTCGTAGCACTATTAAGGACACCGTTTCACCGACGCGCCGGGCCGAGCACCCCCGCTCTGGAGCCCCCCGTCAGCGACGAACCCCCGCACGTGCGTCCGTGACCCGCTCGACCACCCGGGCACACAGCGCGCTCGCGCGACTCTCCTCGCGGGCCTCCGCGTAGACGCGCACGACCGGTTCGGTCCCGCTGGGCCGGGCCAGCACCCACGCGTCGCCGAAGTCGAGCCGGTAGCCGTCGGTCGTGTCGACCACCGCGTCGCTCTCGTCGGCCTCCGTCTGGACCGCCTCGACCATCGCGGCGCGTTCCTGCTCGCTCTCGTAGGTCAGGTTCTCCCGGACGTTGTGGTAGTCGTCGTAGGGGGCGACAGCCTCGCTGGCCGGCCGCTCGGCCACCAGTTCGAGAAAGCGTGCCGCGGTGTAGGCCCCGTCGCGGGCGAGACGGTAGCCGGGAAAGAAGATGCCACCGTTGCTCTCGCCGGCGACCGGAACGGTCTCGCCCGCCGCCGCGAGTTCGCGTATCGCCGTGATGATGTACGTGCTCCCGATCGGTGTGAGTTCCACGCTCGCACCCACCCTGTCGGCCACGTCCACCAGCCGCTGGGAGACGTTCACGGCCGAGACGAGTGTGTCGTCCGCGCCGAGTTCCGCCGCCGCGAGCGCCGCGAACGCGGCGGCTCCCTCGACGTGCGACCCGGTCTCGTCGACGAACATCGCGCGGTCGGCGTCCCCGTCGTGGGCGACTCCGAGGTCCGCGTCGGTCGCCCGCACGAGCGCCCGCAGGTCACCCAGCGCCGACTCGACCGGTTCCGGGTTCCGACCGGGGAACCGGCCGTCCGGCTGTGCGTTTACTGTCTTGACCGTACAGCCAAGCGCCGCGAGAAACTCCGGGCTGGTCAGCGCCCCCGCGCCGTGGCCGGGGTCCAGCGCGACGGTCACGTCGGCGTCCGCGACCCTCTCGCGGTCGACCGCCGCGAGCAACTGCTCCCGGTACGAGCGACGCACACCCTCGACGCGACGGGACTCACCGGTCTCGTCCCATCCCGCCAGCGACTGGTCGGCGTGGAGTCGCGTCTCGACCCGGCCGAGGTCGTCACTGGTCAACTCCACGCCGTCCGACCCGACGAGTTTGATACCGTTGAACTCGGGTGGGTTGTGCGACGCCGTGACCATCACGCCCGGCACAGCCTCGGATTCGCAGTAGGCCTGCAGTGCCGGGGTGGGCACGATACCGACCTTGTCGACGTCACAGCCAACACTGGCGAGTCCGCTCGCCGCCGCATCGACGAACATGTCGCCCGTCCGGCGGGTGTCACGTGCCACGGCGGCCCGGTCCGCGTCGAGGACGGCGCCGGCGGCCTGTGCCACCTGAACCGCCTCGCCCGGCGTGAGCGTCTCGCCGACGATACCCCGGACGCCACTCGAACCGAATATCTCCATTCACCGAATCTCCGGGTCCGGCGGGCATAGAGGTTGCGCTCGCGCCCTGCGTGGGCGCTCTGTGACTCATACGGTCGTGCGTGACCCTTTAGCGCTATGGTGTGACTAACTGGGCGTTTCAGCCTGTGAACCAATCGAGATCGCCACCCAGTGCTGAGAATAATCACACACGACCGTATCAGGCCGCGTGGCTCTGCCGGTCGCGGGCCAGCAGCGCTCCCGGCGGGCCAAACTCCCCCACGAGAACGCCGAACCCGACAGCCTCTCCGTCACCCCGGCCGCCGGACGCGCCCCCGGCAGGGTCAGCGCCGGCGCGGTGCGGTCCGGCGAACCTGGTGGAACCCAGAATCTGCGAGCGCAGTCGGTGCCTCGGGGGTGGCGAGCGGCTCGGGGTCTCCACTCTCGTCGGTGGCCGTGACGTTGTACTCACCAACGGCGCGTCGGGTGGGTCCCGGGACCGCGTGGTCGCCCGCGCCGACCGGCCCGCCCAGGGACCGGTCGAGTTCACCGGAGGTGGAAGTCGAAACGGTTTGGCCGCTCGGACACGTAGACAGCGGTGATGGCCGAGTTCACCCTACACGTCAGACTCGACGCCGACAGGGCAGAGACAACAGACGGCGATGGCCTGCTCTCCCCGTACGTCGAGGACCACCAGACAGTTGCGCTCGGCTCTGACCGCGTCGAGGGTGCCCGCCCCGGTGTCGTCGTGCCCGAACCGTCGTCGCTGGAGATAGACGATATAGAGACGTTCGCCGAGGTCTACACCGGACTCCGGACCGAACCCGCAGTCCACGATATCAGCCTGTGGGGCCCGTCCTCCGAGCGATTCCCCGTGCCAGTCCAGCACTACGCACTCCAGCAGATACAGCAACCGCGCCTCTACGAGTACCACGCGCTGGGTGACACGGTGACTCTCGTCGTCGCCGACAGCGAGATGGCGGCCGAACAGGTCCAGCGCGAGGTGCCCGACGCCGCGCTCGGCTACAGTGACGCGCCGTTCTGAGCTGACCCCCCTCGTCTCGAACCCGGCGCGGTTCGTGCCCGGCCGCACACGGAGCCGTATGATTAATCATTAGGTTTATTACCCGCCGGGTCACAGAGAGGAGTACAATGACCGCGCTCGGGGTACACGTACACTGATTCTCTCCGGCCGAGCGCACAGTCTCTCAACCCACACACCACCCCCACACAACATGAGCACACGACCCGACACGACGGCAGACCCCGAGCCACGACCCACAACAGAACCCACAGAATCGTTCACGGCGAGCAACGCGCCACGCACCTTCGACCCGTTCAACACCCGTGACTGCCCGACCCACTTCGAGGACAGGTGGGCCGACACGAGCGACCGGCCGTCGATACACTGAACCCGACCGCCGAGCCTCCGACGGCAACCCGACTCCTGCAGGGACGACAGTCGACTCGCCGCCGCTAGCCAGTTTCCACAGGATGGGTCAGCCGATACGCTCAAATAATTCCATCTCTATGGGTCATACATGGACACAGAGGCCTCCGACAGAACAGGATTCGAACTGACCCAGCGGCGTATGTTCGCGCTCGTGGCACTCGTAGTCGGCGCAATCATCGTCGAGGGAACCTCGCTGTTGCCCTCGTTCGTCGGCCACATCATGTTTTTCATGTCCGACCAGGTGAACGTCATCCAGGGCAACTGGACGCTGGTCGCACTGAACATCGGAGTGTTCGGGGCGTTCGCCATCCCGCTCGCGGCGGGCTTTCGGTGGCGGGTGAACTGGCAGTCTGCCTCGCTGGGCGTGTACGGCGCGTTCATCGTCTCGCTGTTCGTCGAGATGTACGGTGTCCCGCTGACGTTCTACATCAGTTCGGCAGCAGTCCCGGGGAGTGCTGGACTGGGCTCGACCGGCGGGCAGACAGCGCTGTTTACCTTCGAGTTCCTCGGCCAGCCGATGGCGCTGACGTTCTGGAAGAGTGTCGGCGCGGCGATGATAATCCTCGGGACCATCATCATCGCCGTCGGGTGGGCGACGCTGTACCGCACGGACGACGAACTGGTGACGAGCGGTCTCTACAGGTACTCCCGACACCCGCAGTATCTCGGCTTCCTGCTGTTCCTGGGTGGCTGGTTCGTCCACTGGCCCTCGCTGCTGACGATGGCGATGTTCCCGGTGCTCACGTACTTCTACTACCGACTCAGCAAGGTCGAAGAACGGGAGGTCATGGAGCAGATGAACAACAAAGAGGCCTACCAGAACTACATCGAGTCGACGCCGCGGTTCCTCTGAGAGGCCACAGCCTCGCCGAACCTGTTTCTGGTGCACCCATAGCCCGGCAGGTCACTCTCTGTCCGGTCGGGGCACCGCTTCGAACGGCTCGAACGCCCAGTCGCCGTCCCGGTAGGCACACAGGTAGTATCTGATTCCGGGCTGGTGTGCGGCACCGGTGATAATGTGGACCGGTTCGGTCCCACTCGCGTGTGCGAGGACGTACGCCGCGATGCGCTCGTTGCGTGCGTATGTGAAACGCTCCAGTTCGGGGTCGTGTCGCCGGAGCCACTCCCGTTCGAGTGGCTGTGGCAGAAACGCACACTTGTAGTACCGCTGGAGATCAACCAGTTTGTCGGGGTCGATGGCGGCGACGCGGGAGCGTTTGAACGAGGCAAAATCCTCTCCGGTGGCGAGTTCGCCGTGACTCATCAGGAAATCCGACGCGATATCGCCAAGCGCCGCGGCGAACCGGTCGCCGTACACCTCGCTGCCCGAGTCGATGAGCGAGAAGGTCACCTCGCGGAGTCGGGTGACGATGGACTGCAACTCCGGCCCGTCGTGTTCCGACTCGAAGGCCCTGGCCAGTTGCCCCTCGATGTGGGAGTCGAACTCCCGCTCCCGGCAGTGGTGCATCGCCCAGCGGTAGTCGTCGGTCTCACAGACAGCCGGCTCGTCTGCGAGGTACATCCGCCTGATGCCCTGCTCACAGTAGACCGCCTCGCCGTCGCGCAGTGCCGGCCGGAGATGCCGCCGCAGGAACGACCGCTCGGCGTCGGTGTCGGCGTGGGTGATGCCGTGGACGTGGAACGGCTGTCCGTCGACGACCACTGTGTCGCCCGGCAGTCCGCTCGCAACCGGTTCGCCGAGTTCCCGTTCCCGGAGGTAGGCCCACTCGGCTTTTGCCTGCAGGTAGGCGTCGTGTTCCGAGTCCGTGCCCGTGAGCGCCTGTATCCCCGCCAGCGTCTCCACGGACCGAATGGCAGCGAGTCGCTCGCGCTGTGTCTCGCTGAGAGCGCCGGACAGTTCCTCCTCGTGCTCGGTCACTAGCACGACTACGTCGAGAACAGTAGTGAATCTTGTCCATGATGGGCGTGACAGCGAACGGGCGAGAAACGAAACAACAAAAAAAGCGAACCGCGGTCGGTTAGCAGACGAGCGTCGGGTCGACGACCCAGCTAGTCAAGCTGTTCGAACAGCGCCTGCACATCGAAGATGTCGAACGTACGCACCTGCTCAGTCGGTGTCTGTCCTCCTCGACTGTACCGGCCTATCGGTCCCCTGAATCCGGTTTGCGCAGTTATCATCAGACAAATATATAACTTGAGGTGGTTGTTCACACAAGTTCATAACTTATGAGCCAGACAGAGAACCCTGGTACAGCGTGACGACCCACCTCAGTCAGTTTGACTAGGACTGTCCTCATCGGCAGCGACGAGACGGGCCATACTGTCGACCGGTCCAGTGGTGACAGACATACATCATACTGTCGGCTGTAACTTCGTGGAACGATTCGGCACCCCGGGGTGCCGAAATATGCCATGGGCTTACAGCCGACAGTATCAGCAAACAGTCCAGACGGTCCCCGGCCGGTTCAGTGGCGTTCGGCGCGATGGCGGGCCTGCATCCCTGCCTCGGCGATGTTGAGACCGTACTCGGTCGTGCGGACGAGGCTGTCGACGACCAGTCCGAGCAGGTAGCCCTCCGAGA